>JACDQO010000313.1 GCA_015657605.1 Limnohabitans sp.
CACCAAAAGGCCCCTGCTTGGCTCGCTCCTCATCAACGTGGATCCACTGATGGTCCCCCGTGGCCTCGGCAAATTGGTTGATCTGCTGCTGGGTGATGTCCACCCACTCGGTCGCAGCCACGTCTTGGCCCACACAAGCGGCCAACTCGGCCAAATTTGCAAATGTTTTCATACCAATGACTTTATGGGGCTTTCAGCCACAGGGGTGTCGATGACGTGACAGACCCAATTTGTCCGATTTCACAAGCTCTCATCGGCCTTCACGCCATGCTTTTGCATCGCTTTCAATTCAGCCCGCAAACGAGACAGCTCAGAACGGAAGTTTTCGGCATCGCCGTAATCGACAAATCCTTGGTAATGCGGATGGGCCTGCAGGATGCGACGCGAATGTTTGATGGGGCACCAATACTGCTCGGTCAAACCGAAAATTTCACGGCAGTAAGCGATCAAGCCATTGCCGTAAGCGCAATAAGCACAATTGATTTTTTCAAGCCCATTCAGATAAGCCAGGTGCGAGCGATCGAACACCCAAAAGTCTGACCGTTGAACTCTGGGGATGCCGCACAGGGGAAAACACACCCACTGATAAACCGAAACAAATGCATCCAACACAAGCATCGGCACCAGGACGGGGTAAATAAAGGGCACGCACAAGACATGCCGCCACTGTGCCGTGAACACGTAGGCCAACAATCCCGCCTTGAAGCGCCTTTGCTGGGCCAACACCTCTTGATCAAAGCGCAACTTGTGCTCATCAAAATGGGCCTGCCATTGCTGACGACGAATCTTGGCTTCTTGCTCAATGGCCTGTTCGATCCGTTCAATTCGGTCTAGAAACTCTTGGATCTGTGGTGTCATGCCGACTCCCTGAGGGGCTAAAAAGCACCTTCAGCTTAACAGGCGCGTAAAATTAAAACTTAAAAAATTGCCCGCCCTTGTCCACCCCTACACCACTTTCTTTGCCTCGGCACATCGCCATCATCATGGATGGCAACCGTCGCTGGGCAAAAAACCGTTTCATGCCAGCGGGGCTCGGCCATGCAGCAGGGGCTCAAAGGGTCCGCGATATCGTCAAGGCATGCGCAGAAATGGGCATCCCGCACTTGAGTCTTTTTGCTTTCAGCACCGAAAACTGGAAGCGCCCCCCCGAAGAGGTCACTGGGCTGATGGGCTTGTTCATGACTTATCTCAAAAAAGAGATTCGGGACATGAACGCCAATGGTGTTCGCCTCAAAGTACTGGGCGATAAACAACGATTCTCGGAATCTTTGCAAGAACTCATCACAGATGCAGAACAGCAAACAGCCCACAATGTGGGCATCACGCTCCATATTTGTGCCAACTATGGCGGTCGCTGGGACATGCTGCAAGCGGTCAAAGCTTGGCAAAACAATAATCCCAACTTGAGTTTGAACTCATTGAATGAGGCCTCGTTGGCCCCTTATCTGGCCACTGCCGATGCACCCGAAGTCGATTTACTGATTCGAACGGGCGGCGAATCTCGGGTCAGTAACTTCTTATTGTGGCAAGCTGCCTATGCTGAATTGTTTTTTTGCGAAGAACTGTGGCCTGACTTTACAGGCGAAACATTGAATCAGGCGCTGGTTTGGTTTGCTGGCAGAGACCGTCGTTTTGGCTCATCAGCGCCCATCTGATCCAAGCCAGAGCATCCTTTGGGGCTCTCATGCATTCAAAGGCCTCCAAAAGAAACCCCGTGATCACGGGGTTTCTTTGACAGGTTTTTAGAAAACAACTGGAAAAACCAGTGCTTATCTCAAAGCACTGTTCTTCGCGATTAGGCAATGACGAAAGGGGTGCGGTCACGGCCTTCGATCCATTTAGGCGCTTTGCCACGGCCAGTCCATGTTTGTCCGGTTGCAGGGTCGCGGTATTTGGCAGCGACCTTGCTGATGGCTTTGCTTGTCCCGCCTTTGCTGGCGCGTCCAGGAAAAACGTCTTGGGCCGTGAGCCCGAATTCAGCCACCAATTCACGCACTTTGGCCACAGCCGCAGAAATTTCATTTTTGCGCGCCTGCAAAATGGCCAATTCAAGTGCTTCGCGTTGTTGCAAAAGTTCTTTGTAGGACTGTGTCATGTTGATTTCCCTTAAGTCAATAAAAAAACATAATGTAACTCAAAGTCGATGGACACAAAGTCCCTTGACCTCGATTTATGGATTGAATTTATGTTCATATTAAAAATAGCCCCGTCGGTTTCACCGAAAATCAAAATCTTTCCAGACTTTTAAATACAAGACGCAAATGGCCTGTTATTGGATCGGTGATATTCAAGGCTGTGACCAGCCATTCGGACACTTGCTGGAGAAAATTGATTTTTCACCCAGTCGAGATCAATTGGTCATCTTGGGTGATTTGATCAACCGTGGCCCAGATTCAGTGGCCGTTCTCAGGCGCCTGATGGCTTTGGATGGCAGCGTGCACTGTGTGCTGGGCAACCACGATCTGCATGGCTTGGCGGTGGCCAATGGCTTGCGCCAAGCCGGACGCACGGACACCTTGAACGCCTTGCTGCAAGCCCCAGACAAAAATGAATGGATCCAATGGCTTCGGCACCAAGCCTTGGCCCTGTGGTCTCACGGCGTGCTGTCGGTCCATGCGGGCGTGCTGCCCGCTTGGACGGTGGCGCAAACCATGGCCTTGGCTGCCGAAGTCGAATCGGTTTTGCGCGGGCCGGATTGGCTTGAATTTTTGCGCCGGATGTACGGCAACACCCCATCGGCCTGGGACGACAACTTGCAGGGCTTTGACCGATGGCGCGTGGTGGTGAACGCCTTGACCCGTTTGCGGTTTTGCACGCCATCTGGCGAGATGGAGTTCGACACCAAAGAGGCCGCAGGACAGGCGCCTGCCGGTCATGTGCCGTGGTTTGAGGCTCCTGGTCGTCGAACAGCGGGCACCACGGTGGCATTCGGGCATTGGTCGAC
>JACDQO010000314.1 GCA_015657605.1 Limnohabitans sp.
GCCGTGGCCGTTGGACAGCACAAAGCGGTCACGGTTGGCCCAATGGGGGTTGCTGGGGTTGTGCTGCAGGTGATCGCCCCACAGCGCCACGGCCATGTCGGCCATGCCCATGGGGGCGCCGGGGTGTCCTGAGTTGGCTTGTTGAACAGCGTCCATTGCGAGGGCGCGGATGGCGTTGGCCATTTGCTGTGTGTTTGCCATGTGGGCAGCTCCGGGAAGGTGTTCTGGAAAACCCGTGATTTTAGCGGTTGTCCATCGGTTGACCCGGCTCTCGCAGTCCGGCATGGGCCCTGCAAGTGGTGATCAGGACTGGGCCTCTTTTTGCTGCCGGGCCAGCACATAACGGCGCATGGCCACGGCCGGCGCATCGGCGGCCACCGAAAATTCGTACAAATCCTCGGCGGGCGTGCTGGCCAGGGCCTGCTCTTGCAGTGCCAAGCCGTCCACGTCTTCTTGAAAAGCCACGAAGAGTTGATCGTGCATGAAGCGCGTGGTGCCGGGATCGTTCAGCGCAAAGTCTCGCCCGTGCACGATGAAGTAATGCGTGCTGGTGGCGGTCTCGGGCGTGGGCATGTGCGCGGTGCGGATGCGGAACTGCGGGCGGTCTGTTTCGGGCAGGTGGCAGTCGTAAAACAGCACCGACACCTCGTGCAGGCCCAAGCTGCGGAACTCGGAGCGCACGATGCGTGCGGCCTGGCCTGGCCCTGTCAGGCCGGTGGGCACACCCCACACCGGGGGCAGCGTGGTCGGCACCACCTGGCGCAGCAAGGCGAACTTACCGTCGCCGATTTCGGTCTCGAACGCGGCCTTGGCGTAGTCGGGCGTGCCAAAACTTTTGGCGTGCAAAAAGCTCAAATGCGTCAAGTCCAGCAGGTTCTCGTGCAGGCGCACATAGCTCGCTTGCAGGCCCAAATGGCCTTGAGAGCGTTCCCACTCGGGGCTCTCCATCCAGTCTTGCGCAGGCAGTTGGTTGAGGTCGGCTTGGCTCTCCTCGCCATCCAGATCCAGACCACCGCGCCGCGTTCGTGGGTGCGGTAAGCGCGGATGCCCATGTTGTGCGGGCAGTTCGCTTGCGAGGGCACTTCGATGCAGTCGCCCTCGGTGTTGAAGCGCAGGCCGTGGTAGCCGCAGACGATGGTGTCCCGATCCAAGGTTCCGGCCGACAAGGGCATGGAGCGGTGGGGGCAGCGGTCTTCCAGCGCCACCACGTGCCCCTGGGTGCTGCGAAAGAACACCAGGCGTTTGCCGAGCAAGGTGCGGGCCAGCAGCTGGTCTTTGATCTCTTCGCCAAAGGCGGCCACGTACCACTCGTTCATGACAAAAGGCGTGTGGCGATCGGCCATGCGTTGAGAGGCGTTTTGTACGGCGGCAATCACGGCGGGCAGGGGGCGTGTCATGGCGGTGTTCTTTCTGGACCAACCGACCTGTGTGCGGGTCGGGCGTTGAAAAATGAGTTTAGGCCTCAGGGGCCAGAGGGCGCTGTCCCATGAGCGCCTCCGGGCATGGCAATATCCGGGGCATGTCTTTATTTTTTGATGCTCAGGCCATGGTGCTGGCCGCCGGGCGCGGTGAGCGCATGCGCCCCCTGACCGACAGCACGCCCAAACCCTTGCTGCCCGTGCGTGGGCAAGCCCTGATGCAGTGGCCCATGCAGGCGCTGGCGCGGGGTGGCTTTGTGCGCCAGCTGGTCAACACCGCTTGGCTGGGGGCGAACATCTCGGACCATTTTGGCGATCAGGTCCGCTGGCCAGACCTGCCGGTGGTTGATGTGGCGTATTCGCACGAGGGCCAGGATTTTGGCCATGCCCTGGAGACCGCAGGCGGCATCGTGCGCGCCTTGCCCCATTTGGCCGAGGTATTTTGGGTGGTGGCGGGCGATGTGTTTGCGCCTGATTTTGTGTTCACAGCGCAGGCTGTCCAGCGCTTTGAAGCCAGCCCGGCCTTGGCGCACCTGTGTTGGTGCCCAACCCGGCGCACAACCCGGGCGGCGACTTTGGCCTGTCGACCGCGGGGCAAGTGCTCAACTTGGCCAAAGGCGCTGAGGCTTGCCCCTACACCTTCAGCACCATGGCGCTGTACAAGAAAGCTTTTTTTGCAGCTTGTGGCCTGCCGCCGGGTAACCCTGAAGGCGTCGCGCTGGCGCTGGCCCCCTTGCTGCGCGCCGCGATGGACCGCGGGCAGGTCACGGGTGAGGTGTACCCAGGCCGCTGGACCGATGTGGGCACCCCCGAGCGGCTGGCGCAACTGAATGCCCCCGATGTGACCTGAATTTGGCCCTGCCTCATTAAGCCCCCCTTGAAGCCCCGTTAAGCTTGTGCCATTCTTGACCGAACCCAATACCCTATCTGCCATGAACATGTCCAAACTCTACGCCGACCGCCGCGCTCGCCTGGCTGCCCAACTGGGCGCGGGTGGCTTGGCCATCATCCCCACCGCCCCCGAGCGCCAGCGCAACCGCGACAGCGATTACCTTTACAGGCATGACAGCTACTTTTATTACCTGACCGGCTTCACAGAGCCGCAAGCCACACTGGTGATCACCGCCGATGGCGAGACCACGCTGTTTTGCCAACCCAAAGACCTGGAGCGTGAAATCTGGGACGGCATCCGATTGGGGCCAGACGCGGCACCCGCTGCATTGGGCGTGAGCCGGGCCCTGTCGTCGGCCGATTTGGCTTCGCACATGCCCAAGCTGCTGGAAAACCGCAGCACCGTGTGGTACCCGTTTGCCATCCATTCTGGGCTGGAGAGCTTGGTCAACGGTTGGCTTCAGTCGGTGCGTGCACGGGTGCGTTACGGCGCTTTGTGCCCAGAGCAGCAGCGCGATTTGTGCAGCCTGCTCGACGAGATGCGCCTGGTGAAAGACGCGCACGAACAAGACACCATGCGCCGCGCCAGCGCCATCAGCGCCCGCGCCCACATCCGCGCCATGCAGCGCAGCGCGGCCATGCTGCGTGCGGGCCAAGAGGTGCGCGAATACCACCTGGACGCCGAGCTGCTGCACGAGTTCCGTCAGCACGGCTCGCAGTACCCGGCTTACGGCTCGATCGTGGCGGGCGGGGCGAATGCCTGCGTGTTGCATTACCGCGCCGACACCGCCTTGATCCGCGATGGCGATTTGGTGCTGATTGACGCCGGGTGCGAACTGGACGGCTACGCCAGCGACATCACCCGCACCTTCCCGGCCAACGGAAAGTTCACCGGCCCGCAACGTGCCCTGTACGACCTGGTGCTGGCCTCGCAAGATGCGGCTGTGGCCGCCACCAAAGCCGGTGCCCGTTTTGTGGATCCGCACGAGGCCACCGTGGCCGTGCTGGCGCAGGGCCTGCTCGATGTCGGCTTGCTCGACAAAAACAAAGTGGGCAACGCGCAGGACGTGATCGCCAACCGCAGCTATTTCCAGTTCTACATGCACCGCACCGGCCACTGGCTGGGCATGGACGTGCACGACTGCGGCAGCTATGTCGAGCCCTCGCAGGTGGGTCAGGTGAGCGAACGCAAGGACCCGCTGAGTGGTGAGCTGATCAAGGACCGCCCCAGCCGCATCTTGCAGCCGGGCATGGTCTTGACCATCGAACCGGGCCTGTATGTGCGCCCTGCGCCGGGCGTGCCCGAGAAGTTCCACAACATTGGCATTCGCATCGAAGACGACGCCATCGTGACCGCCACGGGTTGCGAGCTGATCACGCGCGGCGTGCCGGTCAAGGCCGACGAGATCGAAGCCCTGATGCGGGGCTGAAAGGCCCATGCCGCCCAGCCCGCAGCCCAGTTTGCAGCCCAGTTTGTCGGGCTCCCTGCTCTCCATCCAAATCGGCCAAGTTCGCCCCCTGATGGTGGGCGGGCGCAAAATGGTGTCGGCCATTGGCAAAACCACGGTCTCTGGCCCCATCGCGGTCGGGGTGCTGGGCCTCGCCGGTGACGAGCAAGCCGACTTGTCGGTGCATGGGGGTCTCAGCAAAGCGGTGTACGCCTTGCCATCAGAGCATCTGGCTTGGTGGCAGGCGCAGCGGCAAGTGCGGGGCGCGACGATGTTTGAAGAAGCTTTGGCACCAGGCTACTTGGGTGAAAACTTCAGCCTGCAAGGCGTGCTGGAACAAGACCTCTTCGTGGGCGACCGCTTGGATTTTGGCGATGTGGTTCTGCGTGTGACCCAACCGCGCGAGCCCTGCGGCAAGTTCAATGCCGTCATGGGCTACGCCCAGGCCGCCAAAGACATGGTGCAAAGTGGGCGCTGCGGCTTTTATTTGGCGGTGGACCAACCGGGTCGGTTGCAGTCCGGTGCGTCTTTTCAAATCATCCCAGGGCAACGCCCGGTCAGCGTGGCACAGGCTTTGCAGCACAAAGCCTGGAAGCATTTGCGCTGAACAGCCGCCATGTCGCCCCTCATTTGTGCCCAAAAGTCAAAAGCCAACTCACTTGCTACGCAGATTTACGCAGTCTTGACCCCCTAATCCGGGGCCTACAATGAAACGACCACCGTTTCGACACGCCCACCCATGTGTTCGAACGGGCACAAGAAGGCTGCTGAACCCCAGCAGCCCACTGGAAAAAAACTTACAGCGGAGCACATCCATGACCAACAAGGTTCAAGCCGAAGAAAAACGCGCCCAATTGCGCAAAGCGGCGCTCGAATACCATGAGTTTCCGACCCCCGGCAAGGTGGCGATCGCTGCCACCAAACAGCTGGTCAACCAGCACGATTTGGCCTTGGCTTACTCGCCCGGCGTGGCTGCACCTTGCGAAGAAATCGTCAAAGACCCGGCCAACGCTTTCAAGTACACCAGCCGAGGCAACTTGGTGGGGGTGGTGACCAACGGCACGGCCGTGCTGGGCTTGGGCGACATCGGCCCGCTGGCCAGCAAGCCGGTCATGGAAGGCAAGGGCGTTTTGTTCAAGAAGTTCTCGGGCATTGACGTCTTCGACATCGAGATCAACGAAAAAGACCCGGACAAACTGGTCGAGATCATCGCCTCGCTGGAGCCGACATTTGGCGGCATCAACCTTGAAGACATCAAGGC
>JACDQO010000315.1 GCA_015657605.1 Limnohabitans sp.
CACCACCAGCGACACCATGAGCGTCAGCTTTGCCGACTACAAAGCCCGCATGAAAGAAGGCCAGGACGCGATTTACTACATCACCTCCGACACCCTGGCCGCTGCCAAAAACAGCCCACAACTCGAAGTCTTCAAGAAAAAAGGCATTGAAGTGCTGCTGATGACCGACCGCGTGGACGAGTGGGCACTCAACTTTGTGCACGAGTTCGACGGCACCCCGTTGCAAAGCGTGGCCAAGGGCGCGTTTGACCTGGGCAAGCTGCAAGACGAAGAAGAAAAGAAAGCCGCCGAAGACGCCGCCGAAACCTTCAAGCCCGTGCTGGCCAAGCTCAAGGAAGCACTCAAAGACAAAGCCGAAGACGTGCGCGTGACCAGCCGCTTGGTGGACAGCCCCGCCTGCCTGGTGGTGACCGACGACGGCATGAGCATGCAACTGGCCCGCATGCTCAAGCAAGCTGGGCAAAGCGCCCTGAAGTCAAGCCCGTCCTGGAAGTCAACCCCGAGCACGCGCTGGTCAAAAAGCTCGACGGCTCAGTCCATTTCCACGACCTGGCCCACATCCTGTTTGACCAAGCCCTGCTGGCCGAAGGCGGCTTGCCAGCGGACCCAGCGGCTTATGTGAAGCGGGTGAATGCGCTGCTGAGCTGATCGGCGAGCGCCCAGTCAAAAAGCCCCGTCGGACTTACGTCTGGCGGGGCTTTTTGACTCAAAACGGACAGAACTTAAACCACCAACGGCGTTTCCTGCATCTGCTCAACCTGCTCTTGCAGCATCAGCACCTGGCCGCGCCAGTAGTCGGGCGTGCCGAACCAGGGGAAGTTGACCGGGAAGATCGGGTCTTCCCAACGCCGCGCCAGCCAAGCGCTGTAGTGGATCAGACGCAGCGTGCGCAGCGGCTCAATCAGCTTCAATTCAGCGCGGTCAAAGTCGCGCACCTGCTCATAACCATCGAGCAATGCCGACAGTTGTTGCGTTCGCTGAGCCCGGTCGCCCGACAGCAGCATCCACAGGTCTTGCACGGCCGGGCCCATGCGGGCGTCGTCCAAATCCACAAAGTGCGGGCCACCGCCGGGCAGCTCGGCAGGTGTCCACAAGATGTTGCCCGGGTGGCAGTCGCCGTGCAGGCGAATCAGGCGGCGGTCTGTTGCACCCTGCGCCATTTTTTCTTGCACCAAGGCCAGCGCTGCGGCAAAGGCTTCACGCCATTCGCGCTCGACTTCCAGCGGAATCATCTGGTGCGTTTGCAGCCACTCGGCGGGCTCGAGCGCAAAGGTCTGCACACCGAGCGTGGGGCGGCGAGCAAAAGGCTTGGCGGCACCCACGGTGTGGATGCGGGCCAGAAAACGGCCAATCCATTCGAGCACTTCAAAATCGTCCAGCTCGGGCGTGCGGCCACCGCGCAAGGGGCTGACTGAAAAATCGAACCCAGCGCTTTGGTGCAGGGTCTGGCCGTTGAGCACCATCGGTGGCACCACAGGCACTTCGGCCGCCAGCAACTCGGCGGCAAAGTCGTGTTCTTCCTGAATCTGCTCTCGGCTCCACCGCCCTGGCCGGTAAAACTTGAGCACCACCGCCGAGTTGCCTTGTACGGGTTCATCCAAGTGCGCACGGTAGACGCGGTTTTCATACGAGCTGAGCGCCAGCAAACGGCCGTCGGGCCACAGGCCCAGATCGGTCAAGGCGTCCATCACCCGGTCGGGGGTGAGTTCGGCGTAGGGGTGCAAGGCGTGGGCATCGGTCATGCACCGATTGTGGCGCACGCCCGGCGGCTACTTGCCTGTGAATCGGGCCGCGCGTTTTTCCACGAACGAGCGCACGCCTTCGGCCGCATCTTCGCTTCGCGACAAGCGCTGCTGCACCGGCAAAAAGTCGTGCATGGCCACCAGCGGGCCATGCTCTAACGCTTTGAGCACGTTTTGCCGTGTGGCCACCACCGCCAGCGGGGCTTGTGCGGCGATCAACTCGGCAATCCGCATGGCTTCGGCCAACAGACCCGGCGCAGGGACCACCTTTTGCACAAAGTTCAGGCGCAAGGCTTCGGCGCTGTCGAACACATCGCCCGTGAGCAAATGCAAGAGCGCATTGCCCGTGCCCGCGCGCTCGGCCATGCGCAGCGTGGCCCCGCCCGTGGCCATGATGCCGCGCTGCACCTCCAACTGCGAGAACCGGCAGTCATCGGCCGCGACCACGATGTCGGCCGCCAGCATCAATTCAATGCCCAGCGTGTAGGTGATGCCCTGCACCGCCACCACCATGGGTTTGACGCGGCGACGGTACCCGTCCATGCCCAGGTTGAGTGGGTCCACCAGACCCAGCGGCACAGCCTTTTCGCCGCGCTGCATGAGCGGCGCAATGGTGGGCAAGTCCAGCCCGGCCGTGAAATGGTCGCCCGCCGCACACAACACCCCCCACGCGCAGCGCGGGGTCATCGTCCAACCGGGTGTAGGCCTCGCCCAACTCGCGAAACATCTTGGGCGTGAAGCCGTTGCGCTTGGCCGGGCGGTTGATGCCAATTTGCAGGACAGCACCGTGTACGGTGCAATCGATCTGGCCTTCAGGGTGGGGGGTGGTTTGCATCTCAGTACTTGTAAACGCCCTGCCCAGTCTTGCGACCCAAGCGACCTGCAGCCACCATTTCTTTCAGCAAAGGGCTGGGGCGGTACTTGCTGTCACCGAACTCCTTGAGGTAGACCTCCATCACGGCCAGGCAGACGTCCAGACCAATCATGTCGGCCAGCGCCAACGGACCAATCGGCTGGTTGCAGCCGAGCTTCATGCCCGCGTCAATCGCTTCGGCTTCGGCCAGGCCCTCGCCCAACACAAAGAAGGCTTCGTTGATCATGGGCACCAAGATGCGGTTGACCACAAAACCGGGGGCGTTCTTGACGGTGATCGGGGTCTTGCCCAGCGCCAGCGCCATATCGTGCACCGCATCGTGCGTGGCGTCGCTGGTCTGCAAGCCACGGATGATTTCGACCAGCGCCATCATGGGCACGGGATTGAAAAAGTGCATGCCGATGAAACGGTCCGCACGTTGCGTGGCGGCGGCCAGCTGGGTGATCGAAATCGACGAAGTGTTGGACGCGATGATCACGCCCGGGGCCAGCAAACCGTCGAGCTGCTTCAAGATCTTGACCTTGAGTTCGTGGTTTTCGGTGGCGGCTTCGATGACCAGCTGGGCGCCCTTGAGGTCGTCGTAGTTGCTCGAACCCTTGATGCGGGCCAGCGCTGCGGCCTTGTCGGCTTCGCTGATTTTTTCTTTCTTGACCAAACGGTCCAGGCTGCTGGCCACGGTGGCCACGCCCTTGGCCACGGCCGCGTCCGAGATATCAACCATCACCACCTGGATGCCCGACACCGCACACGCCTGTGCGATGCCATTGCCCATGGTGCCTGCGCCAATGATGCCTACGGTCTGGATGCTCATGTTTTTCAATCCTTCGAAATGGGTGGGAAAACTCAAAACAAGGATCTTACCGGGCCCAGACCTGGCCACAGACTCAGAACCGGCGCTGCGCCTCCAGACCGACCAAGAGCTTGCGCCCCAGACCAGGCTCAAAGAAGCGGCTGTTGCCATCGTTGACGATGACCGAGCCCACATGGCGGCGATCGGTCAGGTTGTCAATGCGAATGAACTCTCTGAGCGTCCAGTCGCCCCGGTCTTGCTTGAAGTGCACGCCCAAGTTGAACAGGGTATTGCCCACCGCCGCATCGCTGTTTTGGTCATTGACCATCACCCGGCCCACATGGCGTGTTTCAAAAACCACGCGGCTGCCTGCCCAGCCCGTGTCCCACGCAGCTTGCACAAACACCTGCTGCATCGGCAAGCCGGGAATGCGGTTGCCCGCAGGCACAGTCACCCTGGGGAAAACGTTGGGACAGCCCGCACGGGCACAAGTCTGAAAAGCGTCCAAATATTCGGCCTGCATCCAGGTCAGGGCAGAAACCAAGCTGACTGGGCCATAGCGCCAGTTGCCTGACAACTCCAAGCCTTGGCGTTGGGTGCGTCCCGCATTTTGGAAGGTGGCACGTCCACCCGAGTTGTTTTGCACCACGATCTCATCGTCGGTGCGGATGTCAAAGGCCGTGGCATTCCAGCCAAAGCGCTCGGCACGGCCGCGCAAACCGATTTCGGCGCTGGTGCTGCGGGCGGCATTGAGCTGGGTGTTGAAGCCCGAAGCCCCACCACTGCGGTAAGCCACCTCGTTGAGGGTCGGAATCTCATAGCCTTTGCCCACACTGGCAAAGGCCTGCACCGCAGGGGTCCACTGCCAGCGCACGCCCACCACCGGCAAGGTGCTCGGAAGGTCTTGCGGCCACTGTCGTCACCGTTGCCGAGGAACTGGTCTGTTGATTCGTATTCGGTTCGGGTTTGGCGCACACCGCCCATGAGCGTCAGGTCTTTGGAACGCCACTCGGCCTGCACATAAGGGTCGAGCGTGCTGGCGCGGTTGACCTCGTCGCGCCGCAGCTTGCCTTGGACACCCAAGGTGCTGCCGATGAAGTTTTCATAGCCCTTGCGTTGGTCACTTTGGTGGTCTGAAGCCAAGCCCGCGCTGAGTGACAAGCGGCCACCTTGCCAATCGCCTTGATGACGCCAGCGGGCATTCCAGCCCCAGTAATCACGGTCCAGGTCAATCACCCCGCCCGAACTGCCCAGGTTATTGGGGCCTGTTTGCGAACTGATCGGAATCGACTGGTATTGCACCACTTGGCGCTGACCGCCGTAGCCCATCAACTCCAACTTGTGTCCGCCGCCCAAGGCTTGCTCAAAAGCCAAGCCCAACTGGGTTTGCGCTACCGATTTGCGGGTGTTGAAGCTGATGGCCCCAGGGTCTGTCTTGAGGGTGCCATTGTCCAGGTCCTTGCGCTCCAAACCTTGTGGATCCAGCGCAAAACTGCTGTGCTGGTTGAGCACCAGCACCGTCCGGCCGCCCTCGTGCACACGAGAAAGCTTCAAGTTGGCATTGGTTCGATCGGCCGCCGATTGCGGCCGTGCACCGTCGGTGGCAAAGCGGCTCACATCCAGGGCATACGACCAACCCGGCTCTTTGGGGGCACCGGTTTTGCCGGTCGCCTGCGTCGACAGCCGCCATAAACCGTCAGACCCCGCGACCATGCCCGTGCGCCATTGGGCCGGATGCTGACCCTCTTCGGTGTACAGCAACAAAGCGCCCCCCGATGAAGCGCCATACAGCGCCGCCATGGGCCCGCGCACGACTTCAATCCGGTCAGCCCCCCCCAAAGGGAAATTGGCCACTTGCCCCGACCCATCGGGCGCACTGGCCGGGATACCGTCCACAAACAAGCGCACGCCGCGCACGCCGAAAGTGGCTCGCGCCCCATAACCGCGCACCGAAATCTGCAGGTCTTGGGCATAGTTTTGACGGTTGCGGATCACCAAGCCCGGCACACCGGCCAGACCCTCCGACAAATTGATTTGGGCCTGCCCATCGCGCAGCGATTCACCATCGACCACATCGATGGACGCGGCCCCGCGCCACACACCGCCGCCAGACCGCTCGCCCGTCACCACCACGGGCGACAGCGCGCCTGGATCGGCAGCGGCCGAAGCCAATTCAACCCGGGCGTGGGCACCCCATGCGCAACACAAGGCAACAGCCAATGCCACAGGCTGGCGGGCAAATCGGATGGAATCGTTCACGGACAGGGCTTTCAGGGTGGGGCGTCAAAAAACGCTAAACCAAGGGGATAAAGTACTTTTGATGATTTTTATCCAAGCCCTCCGCATGGGTGGACACTTAGACGACAGGCAGTCGCGCCCTCAGTCCTCCCAAAAGGGACCTGCGAACTGACCCATCACGGGATTTCAGCCATCCATCTGGCATCACCCAAAGCCTGACGGGGATCAACTCCTGAACCGCTTGCGTGTCAATGCCAAGGCAATCCAGAACGACACCCCGGCAAACACCGCCAGTACCCCCACCAAACGGAGCGGTTCGTCGGGCCAACGGTCCAAGAACATCGGACGCACCAGGTCCACCGCCACCGACAGCGGCAGCCAGTCCGCCACCACGCGCACGAAGCTGGGCAGCTGCTCGCGCGGGAAAAAGATGCCCGAGAGGAACATCATCGGCGTGAGGAACAGGGTGAAGTAGTAGGTGAAGAAGTCGTAGCCTTTGGCCAGCGCATTGAAGATCAGCGCCATGCAGCTGAAGGTGATGCCCACGCCCAGCAGCACGGGCCAGGCGACCAGCAGCTTCCAGCTGTGGCTGATGCCCAAGGCCATCATCACCAGCAAAATGGCCGTGACGCTGAACAGCGCCTTGAAGGCGGCCCAGAGCATTTCGGCCAGCACCACATCGTCCAAGCGCACCGGGGCGTTCATGATGCCGTCCCAGGTTTTTGCACATGCATGCGCGAAAACGCCGAGTACAGCGCCTCAAAGGTGGCTGCGTTCATGGCGCTCATGCAAATGCTGCCGCTGGCCAAAAACAAAATGTAAGACACCTTCTCGCCGCCCATCTCGACCTGCCCGATGAGCGCGCCCATGCCATAGCCAAAGGCCACCAGCCACATGAGCGGTTCGGCGATGTTGCCCACCAAACTGGGGATGGCCAGCTTTTTCCAAACCAGCCAGTTGCGCAAAAACACGGGCCACCAGCGCATGGACAGGCGAGGCGCAGCCCAGATGTTGTTTTGAATTTGACTCATGGTTTAGCCCCCTTTAACCTTCTTCGCGGATCTGGCGTCCGGTCAACTTCAAAAACAAGTCTTCCAGGTTGGAAGGTCGGTGCAAGGTGCGCAGGGCGGGCCAGGCCTGCAGCGCGTTCATCAAAGCGCGGCTGTCTTGGGTATAGAAGAAAACCGTCTCACCGCTCACCTCAATACGACCAGACAAGGCTTTCAGGCTCGGCTCTTGCGCCAACGCCACCGCGCCTTGGCCAAACACCTCGATCACCTCGGGCTCCAGGTGCTCGGCAATCAAATCGCGCGGCTTGCCTTCGGCGATTTTGCGGCCTTGGTCCAGTACCAACAAGCGTCCACACAGACGCTCGGCCTCGTCCATGAAGTGGGTGGTGAGCAAGATGGATTTGCCTTCTTGCAGCAGCAGTTGCAGGCGCTCCCACATCAGGTGGCGCGCTTGCGGGTCGAGGCCCGTGGTGGGCTCGTCCAGCATCAAGAGTTGCGGTTGGTTGATCAGCGCACGCGACAAACTCAAGCGCCGCTTCATGCCGCCTGACAACTCGCCAGGCTTGGCTTTGGCTTTGTGGCTGAGCGCGCCAAATTCGAGCAGTTGCGGAATGCGCTCGCGGATCACGGAATCGGGCAGGCCAAAGTACCGGCCAAACACCAGCAGGTTTTCTTCGGCCGTGAAATCCGGGTCCAGCGTGTCCATCTGAGCGACCACGCCCAGGCGGGATTTGATGGCCAGCGCGTCACCGGGCATTTGCAGACCATCGAAGTAGCGGATCTCACCGCTGCTCGGCTCGGACAAGCCCAGGCACATGCGCAGCGTGGTGGTTTTGCCTGCACCGTTGGGGCCAATGACGCCCAGGCATTCGCCGGGCTCGATGTGGAAAGACAGGTCATTGACCACCGTGGCGTCGCCGTAGCGCTTGACCAGATGTTCGACCGAAAGCAAGGGGGTAGTCATGCCGGAATTGTGCCTGTGGCCGCTTGTCCGAGCGCTGCGACGGGTGACCGATAAAATCACGACCTTGTCTTGAACCGCCCCAGCGGCCCTCTCATGTCCCCTTCTTTTTCTGACCGCCTGGCGGTCTTGCCGCAATACCTGATCCCCAAACAAGCCCTGACCGCCTTTGCCGGCTGGGTCGCGGGCAGCCAATGGGGCAACACCACCACCGGCATCATCAACTGGTTTGTCAAGCGCTACAACGTGAACATGATGGAGGCCGCCAACACGGACACGGCCAGCTACAAAAGCTTCAACGAATTTTTCACGCGTCCGCTCAAAGCCAGCGCTCGCCCCTTGGCCAGTGCGGCGTATGTCAGTCCGGTGGACGGGGCCATCAGCCAATGCGGTCCGATTGCAGGTGACCAAGTGTTTCAGGCCAAGGGCCACAGCTACAGCACCCGCGCTCTGGTGGGTGGCGACGCGGCCCTGGCGGCGCAGTTTCAAGACGGTGAATTTGCCACGCTGTACCTCAGCCCGCGGGATTACCACCGCATCCACATGCCTTGTGCGGGGCGCCTGACGCGCATGATTTATGTGCCGGGCGACCTGTTTTCGGTCAACCCGACCACGGCACGCGGCGTGCCCGGTTTGTTTGCCCGCAACGAGCGTGTGGTGTGTGTGTTCGAAGGCGCGAGCGGCCCCTTTGTGATGGTGCTGGTGGGGGCCACCATTGTGGGCAGCATGGCCACCGTGTGGCACGGCGTGGTCAACCCGCCGCGCCCCGGAACGGTGCGCGAATGGACCTACGAGATGGGCAGCATCACCTTGGCGCAGGGTGAAGAGATGGGGCGCTTCTTGCTCGGCTCCACCGTGGTGATGTTGTTCCCCAAGGGTGTGATCCAGTTCAATCCCGACTGGACACCGACCCGCCCCATCGTGATGGGCGAGGGGATGGGAAAGGCATCAGGCGAAGCCCAGGGCCGCTAGCCCCATTTAGGCTTGCGCCACCTTGAGCGCCAGCACCAGGTCGGCCCAAGCTTTGGCCTTGTCTGCCGGGGTGCGCAGCAAATTGGTGGGGTGGTAAGTCACCACCACGGGCACCCCTTGGAAATCGTGCACCGTGCCTCGCAGTTTCCCCATGGGCTCGGTGCTGCCCAACAGGCTCTGGATGGCAAAACGGCCCAGGGCCAGAATCACCTTGGGCTTGGCCAGTGCCACTTGGCGAGACAAATAGCCAGCACACACCGCCAACTCGTTGGCTTCGGGGTTGCGGCCTGCCGGCGGACGGCATTTGACAGCGCAAGTCAAGTAGGCCTCGACCCACGGCGCTTGGCCCTCCGCAGGCGGCAGTCCTTGGCGGCGCACGCCCACGGCTTTGAGCATGTTGTCGAGCAACACCCCTTCTGGTCCCGTGAAAGGCACACCCTGTTGGTCGTCTTCTGGCAAGGGCAAATCGCCCACCACCATCCAGTCGGCCTGTGCCGCAGCATGGCCCCAGACCGGCATTTGGCGTGCGCCGCCCAGTGCGCACGACTGGCACGCTTTGACTGCAGCCTGAAGGCTGTCCCAGTCCATGGTGGACACGCCCTCAGGCAAGGGCTTGCAGGCCACAGCAGGGCTTGTCGGGGGCGCAACCGGTTGCCCGCGCTGGGCAGGCGTGGCAACAGGTGCCCGCACCATGGGAGCCGATGGCGCCGGGACAGGCGCCATGGTCGGAGCCGAGGTCGGCGCGGTGATCGGCACCACGTCGGGTGTCTGGACCAGCGCTGGAGCTGGGGCTTGGGCAGGTTCGGCCTGAGCAGACGGCACTGGGACTTGGGGCCACCACACACGCACACCCATCTCGGCCAGCATGGCGCGTTGGCGGTCGTCCAGGTCGAATCGGGTGGGGTCGCTCATGTGGGGGCTCACAGTTTCAAACTCATCACCACAGCGTGTTCACGCTGCAGCCGGCCTGCGGGATAGTAATCCTTGCGGATGCTGATCTGCTTGAAGCCATAACGCTCATACACCTGCAAAGCACGCAGGTTGCTTTGGCGCACCTCCAACCAAAGCCACAGAGCACCTTCATGGCGCGACATGAGGGACAAGGCGTCCAGCATCATGTGGCCCCAGCCCTGCCCTTGGTGCGCAGGTGCCACGGTGATGTTGAGCAAGTGCATTTCTTCCACGCCGCGCATGGCCAAAAAGTACCCCAACAACTCGCCGTCCAGCCACAGGCATTGGGCCTCGAACAGCGGATTGAGCGAATCGCGAAAATTGCCCAGCGTCCAAGGGTGGCTGTAAGCGGTTTGCTCGATGGCGATGACCGTGTCCAAATCACTCTGCGTCATCGGGGTCAAAGTGACGCGGTTGCGCGTTGCTTCGGTCGGCTGATGACGGCTCAAAGCTTTGCCGAGGTTCATGCCTGGACTCATGGCTGCGCTGTGGTTTGGCCCTGATGGGCTTGCAAAGCCAACGCTTTCATGGCTTCTCGCTCGGCGGTGGTGTTGGCGACTTTGTCGCGGATGTACAGCGGCATGGCCTGCTCAGCGGGCACGGCCAGTCCCTGCGCCCACAAAGCAGGTGCCAGGCGCAGCAAAGCCGAAGCGGTGGGCAAGGCCTCGTACCGTGGGGCATGGGCCAATGCAGCGGGCAAGCGCTCGCCATAAGCCGCAAAGGCATTGCCCGCCAAGCACAGCGAAGGGGCCATTGGCAGCACTTGAACTTTTTCGGGGGCCGACACTTGCAAGGGCGACGCTTCGCGCCATTGGCCTTGATGCTGCTCAGGCACCCACTGCCAGGTGTACGCGGCGCTGTAGACCTCGTCCATGCGCGCGTCCAGCAGCGCCAGCACAGTCAACTCGGTCATCCCGGCTTGGGATTCGGAGGTGGGCTCGCCAGCGCCCGCATGCAAGCGGAGCCAACGGGCCTCTTCGGCCACCGCCAACAAGGTGTCCACGGGCAACACCGGCACATCCACACCAAAGGCCAAACCCTGGGCCACGGCACAGGCGGTGCGCAAACCCGTGAACGAGCCTGGCCCCCGACCAAAAACAATGGCGTCCAGCGAGGCCAACGGCATCTCGGCCTCGACCAGCATGGCCAAAACCGCGGGAATCAAGTTGCTCGAAGCTTGAGCCCCACCGGGCAAGGTTTGCGTCCAAACATGGTCTCCACGGGCCACGCCCAAAGACAACACATCGGTGCTGGTGTCAAAAGCCAACCAGCGGCGCTCTGTGGCTGCGTTCATGGCTTGTCCCCGGGCTTTTTGGCCTGCTTCACACCGAACAAAATACCGCCGGTCACCAGCGCCAGCCCTGCCAGCAAATTCCAGTGCATGGGCTCACCCAAAAACCACACCGCCCCGAGCGCCGACAAGCCCGGCACCAGCGCCGTGATCATGGTCGAGCGCACCGGTCCGTAATAGCGCACCATCTGCGTGAAGGTGATGCCCGAAATGACGACCGATCCGACCCCTTGAAACACCGCCTGAAACAGGATTTCGGACCATGGCGCTTGGTGCAACTGCGTGGGCAAAACCTGCAGACCCACCAGCACGGCAAACAAGGGTACAAAACACACAAAAGCAAAGGCCGTGATGGCCATGGTGGCGCGAACTGCATCAAAACCATGGCGGCGCACCAGCACGCTGTAGCTGGCCCAGCACATGGCGGCGGTCATGAACAGCAAGTCCCCTTTCCAGACCTCGCCGCCATCAAAGGCCATGAGCAAACTCGCACCCCCCACCAGCACATCGCCCAGCACGATGAAGCCCAGGCCCAGGGCACGTGTGGCGGCGACTTTTTCGCGCAAAAACAGCCAGGCCAACAAGGTGGTCCACAAAGGCAAGCTGCCGGGCATGAGCACCGACGCGTGCGAGGCCGGTGCGTAAAAAAACCGGTGTAAGCCAAGATGGCGTACAAAAAGCCACCCAAGAAACCGGTTTGCACCGTTTGGCGCAAAGGCAGGGG
>JACDQO010000316.1 GCA_015657605.1 Limnohabitans sp.
AACCCAAATCAGTGGCGACTTTGACGCGGCCAGCCGCAATGGCTTTCGGCGCATCGCGTCTTATATTTTTGGTGACAACGTCCAGGCCGAGGTGGGCGCTCAGCGCAAGATTTCGATGACCGCGCCTGTCACCGTCGCCCCCGAGTCAGAAGGCTGGCGCGTGCATTTTGTGATGCCGTCTGCCGAAAGCATGCAGACCCTGCCCAAGCCCCTGAACCCCCAGGTGCAACTGCGGCCTGTGGCCGAGCATGAGGTGGCGTCGGTGCGTTTTAGCGGCTTCACCACGCAAGCCAGCGTTGCAGAACAAACCGAGCGCCTCAAGGCTTGGGCCAAAACCAAAAACCTCCAACTCAGCCCCACGGCCCAGGTGGCCCGTTACGACGATCCGTTCACCTTGCCGTGGAACCGTCGTAACGAGATATTGATCGATCTGCTGCCTTGAGGCGCACTTGGTGCCCTAAAGCGCCATACCTCGAAACGCTTCGACGGAATTGACCCCTCATAAATGTGTGCATAAAATGCACACATGCCAAACCCTAAAATTTACAACTGGAATGCCGAAAAAAACCAGTTGCTGTTGAAAGAGCGCGGCATTTCCTTTGAGCACATCGTGTTTGAAATCAGCCTTGGCAATGAGCTGGACGTCGTGTTGCATCCCAACCAAGAAAAATACCCTGGACAACTGATTTCAATGGTGCAAGTCGATGGCTATGTGTGCGCCGTCCCTTTCATTGAAACAGAATCCGAGATTTTTCTGAAAACCATCATTCCCAGCCGCAAGGCCACCAAGCAGTACAGGAGCAAGTCATGACCAAAAAAACGGTACACGATGAAGAAGAAGCAGGAATCTTGCAGGCGCTGGAATCGGGCGCGCTCAAGTCCGTGAAAGATGCGTCCACCCGCATGAAGGCGCACAAGACTGCGGCGGAAACCACGCTCAAAAAAGACCAACGCCTGAATATCCGGATTTCAAGCAAAGACCTCAAAAACCTTCAGGCACGCGCCCTGGAGGAAGGGATTCCCTACCAAACGCTGGCGGCCAGCTTGTTGCACAAATATGTGAACGGTCATTTGGTCAACCAGCGATAAGGCGGCTACAACAGCGTGGTGTGTGCATATGGCACACACCACCTGACAACCACAAAACTTTGCCGTGGAACCGGCGTAACGAGATCTTGATTGACCTGCTGCCCTGATGTCCTGAACGCGGCCGGGCTCAATCGCCCGGTGCGGCCTGCGCCGAGGGTGGTCTGTTGTAGCCTTGGGCGATGGTCAACACAGTCTTTCAGCCGTGACGGGGCGCATTCGAAAAAAGCTGATTCAAGCCCAGCTTGAAGCCCTGCCCGCACCGCGCAGCGGCGATGTGCTGTGTCCGCTGTGCGGGCGCCCCATTCCACCCAGCCAACAAGACGCGCACCACCTGGTGCCCAAGTCGCACGGCGGTGCACACACCGTGGTGCTGCACCGCATTTGCCACCGCCAAATCCATGCGCTGTTCACCGAGACCGAATTAGCCCGCACTTACGCCACGGTCGAAGCCTTGCAGCAGCCCGAAGAGATGGCCCG
>JACDQO010000317.1 GCA_015657605.1 Limnohabitans sp.
AGGCTGGCGCCACTGCAATCTGCTCAATCCCATCAAATCGCTTTTCTGAGCAGTCCCAAGTATCAAACCAATTGAGCGAAAGTGAAGCAGGTTGTGTCATTGTGGCGCCTGCTTTTGAGTCATTGGCCAGCGTCGGCCGTGCCGTTATTGTGACCGACGATCCTTACCTTTACTTTGCCAGGCTGACACGCTTGTGGAAGCAAATGCTTGGGACTGATTCAGGTCCGCATATCCACCCCAGTGCCGTTGTTCATCCGCAAGCCGTTGTGGCTGAAGACGCAACGATTGGTCCTTTGTGCGTGCTGGAACGCGGCGCTCGTGTTGGACCCGGTTCAATTCTCAAATCAAGGGTGACCCTTTCTGAAGGGTGTGTTGTGGGGGCCCGGTGTATTTTGCACTCGGGTGTGGTGGTGGGGGCCGATGGCTTTGGCTTTGCCCCGAACCAAGGAATGTGGGAAAAAATAGAACAATTGGGAGCGGTCCGGATTGGCGATGATGTTGAAATTGGCGCCAACACCTGCATTGACCGAGGGGCACTCGAGGACACCGTCATTGAAGATGGTGTGAAGCTCGATAACTTGATTCAGATTGGTCACAACGTTCGCATCGGGGCGCATACAGCCATGGCCGGCTGTGTGGGCGTAGCTGGCAGTGCCCGTATCGGCGCCCATTGCACCGTCGGTGGCGGTGCCGTGGTGTTAGGTCATCTGACGCTGGTCGACCATGTGCACATCTCGGCAGCCTCTGTGGTCACGCGCTCCATTTCTCAGCCGGGTCATTACACCGGCATGTTTCCTTTGGACACCAACGTCAATTGGGAGAAAAACGCTGCCACACTCAAACAACTGTCCCGTTTGCGTGAACGCATCAAAGCCCTAGAGGCGGACATTCATAACAAAAAGGAAACCTGAACATGATGGACATTCATAAGATATTGAAACAGTTGCCGCACCGCTATCCCATCTTGTTGGTGGATCGTGTCTTAGAGATTGAAAAAGGCGTTCGCATCAAGGCCTTGAAAAACGTCTCCATCAATGAGCCCCACTTTCAGGGTCATTTTCCGCATCGCCCTGTGATGCCGGGTGTTTTGATGCTGGAGGCTTTGGCGCAAGCTGCTGCCTTGTTGGCTTTTGACACCTTGGGCGAAACGCCCGATGACCAGACGGTGTACTACTTTGCGGGCATTGATGGTGCACGCTTCAAGCGACCTGTGGAGCCGGGCGATCAGCTGATCCTGGAGGTAGAGCTCGACCGCATGAAGTCGGGTATTTTCAAGTTCAAGGCACTCGCCAAGGTGGGCGACGAGATCGCCACCGAGGCCGAGTTGATGTGCACCATGCGGAAAATTCCGCAGGTTTGAGCAGCATGAGCAAGATCCATTCGACGGCCATCATCAGCCCGGGGGCTGAACTCGACTCCTCCGTGAGCGTGGGGCCTTACACCGTGATCGGTCCGCATGTGCGCATCGGTGCAGGCACCACCGTGGCCAGCCACTGCGTGATCGAGGGACACACCACCATTGGTCAGGACAACCGGATTTTCCAGTTCAGCTCTTTGGGTGCAGTGCCCCAGGACAAGAAATACAACAACGAGCCTTGTGAGTTGGTGATCGGGGACCGCAACACGATCCGAGAGTTTTGCACCTTCAACATCGGATCGCCTGGTGACCGGGCCGTGACCTCTGTAGGACATGACAACTGGATCATGGCCTATGTGCATCTGGCGCACGACTGCCAGGTGGGCAACCACACGATCTTTGCCAACAACACGCAACTTGCAGGCCATGTGGTGGTCGACGATTGGGTGATCCTGGGCGGCTTCACTGTGGTGCACCAGTTTTGCCGCATTGGCGCGCACAGTTTCACGGCCATGAACTCCTTGTTGTTTGCCGATCTGCCGCCTTTTGTGATGGCGCAAGGCCAGCCTGCACAAGCCCGTTCGATGAACTTTGAAGGCTTGCGCCGCCGTGGTTTTTCGGCAGAACGCATCAGTGCTGTCAAGGCCATGCACAAAGCCTTGTACCGCGATGGTTTGTCGCTGAGCGATGCCATGGCCCGCATTGCGGCTTTGGCCGTCGAAAAGCCCGAGTCCCAGCCTGATGTGGACATGATGCTGGGCTTTTTACAGGCCGCCTCACCCCAGCGTGGGATCGTGCGTTGACACCTCCTTCAGACTCGACTGCTGCCAAAGCCCCTGCGGGGGCTTTGTCCTTTGCCATGGTGGCTGGAGAGACCTCGGGTGATTTGTTGGCGGGCTTGCTGATTCAGGGCATGCATCTGCGCTGGCCCCAGGCGCAGGGTTTTGGCATTGGCGGGCCGCGCATGCAGGCCTTGGGTTTTGATGCCTGGTGGCCGCACGACAAATTGGCTGTGCGCGGTTATGTCGAGGTTCTGCGCCATTACCGGGGCATCGTCGCCATTCGCGATCAGCTGCGTCAGCGTTGCTGGACCAGCCGCCTGACGTGTTCATCGGAGTGGATGCGCCCGATTTCAACCTTGATCTGGAAGCCCGGCTCAAAGCCGCGGGTATTCCCACCGTGCATTTTGTGTGCCCATCGATCTGGGCTTGGCGGCCAGAGCGCATCGAAAAGATCCGGCGCAGCGTGGACCACATGCTGTGCATCTTTCCCTTTGAGCCCGCCCTTTTGGCCCACGCCGGCGTGCAGGCCACGTATGTGGGCCACCCTTTGGCGCAAACCATTCCCATGCACCCGGACCGCTTGGCAGCACGCCAAGCTCTGGGCCTGGATGCACAAAGACCAGTGGTGGCGGTTTTGCCGGGCAGCAGGCAGTCCGAAATTGAGCACCTGACGCCCCTCTTTGTGCGGCCGCCCAACTCATGCAGCGACAAAACCCGGCCTTGCAATTTGTCTTGCCTGCCATCCCCAGTTTGCAGGCACGCATTCAGGCCTTGGTCGATGCGCAAGGCGGTGTGCCTGGTTTTCAGTTGCTCCAAGGGCAGTCGAACACCGCGCTGGCCGCTTGTGATGTGACCTTGATTGCCAGTGGCACGGCCACGCTGGAGGCGGCTTTGTTCAAGCGGCCCATGGTGATTGGTTACCACATGAACTGGCTCAGCTGGCAAATCATGAAGCGGCAACAGCTTCAGCCTTGGGTGGGTTTGCCCAACATCCTGAGCGAGGACTTTGTGGTGCCCGAGTTTTTACAGGACCGCTGTACACCAGAGGCCTTGGCCCAGGCTTGCCAGGCTTGGTTGTCCGCGCCAGACCGTGTGGATGCCTTGCAGTCCCGATTTCAACAATTGCACTTGGCTTTGCAGCGTGACACGGCCGAGCTTTCAACCCATGCCCTCGAAAAAGTTCTCTCGCGCTGAGCAATCCGCCTTGCATTTTGAGGTCTCCGGCTTGACGGCGGGTGTGGATGAGGCCGGGCGTGGACCTTTGGCTGGCCCGGTGGTGGCCGCTGCCGTGATCCTCGACGATTTGAAACCCATTCGCGGGTTGAACGACTCCAAAAAACTCACGGCCAAGCGCCGTGAGGCCTTGTTTGATGAGATCCGGGCTCGTGCTTTGTGCTTCGCCATTGCCGAGGCATCGGTGCAAGAAATTGACCGGCTCAACATTTTGCAAGCCACTTTACTGGCCATGAAGCGGGCCGTGGAGGGTTTGCGTTTGCCGCCCAAATTGGTGCTGGTGGATGGTAACCGTTTGCCCTTGTTGCCCATGCAGGCCGAAGCCATTGTCAAAGGTGACGCGCTGGTGCCCGCCATCTCGGCCGCTTCCATTTTGGCCAAGGTGCACCGCGACCGTTTG
>JACDQO010000003.1 GCA_015657605.1 Limnohabitans sp.
AAGCAGGTTTGAGCAGTTCAGGGAAGTCTTTGGCCATGGGTGCACCATTGAGCGGCTTGTAAGCACCTTGGTGGCAGGTGGCACAGTTCATCTTGGCCACGTCACCCAAGGGCCCCTTGCGGTGCGCTGGGAACACCTCGGTCAAAGGTTCCATGTAGGTCAGGTTCAGATCACGCGCCATGCGGATCCCATGCCAAGCCGTCGTGCGCTGTGGAGGACTGATTTCCCAATTTTGGAACGACTGCGTGTTGTGGCAATAGGTGCAATTGACACCCAATGCGGTCGACATGTGGGTCATCAAGCCATAAGTCCACTCGCCCTGCTTGATCGACTGGCGGTTGCCCGATGGCAACGCTGTCGGACCATTCAGGCGGATTTTTTCATTGCCCAGCAAAAACGGTGTGAATGGATCGTTGGGCAAAGAGGACAAATTGACCACTGGCGAGGGCTCGTTTTGGCCCGCCTTGTCACCCATGAAGTTGGATCCATAAGGCTGGTGATTGGCTTTGAACCAGATGGCGCTGGGCACCGGCTCGCCACGGTGGCAGGTGTAGCAAGTCACCCCTGTTTGCGCGACGTGCGGCTGCCAATCCGAGTTGATGTGCTGCGTCATCTCCACCATGCGACGTGCCACCACCTTGGTGTACTTGCTGTCGTCTTCAAAGTTAGGCAAGGCGTGGCAATAGGCGCAGCCCTCTTTCGGAGCCACCCAGTTGGTCATCGAGACCATCAGCCGGTTGAACTCGCCCACACTCAAGTTGCCCAGCACCTTGACGTTTTTGTAAGCCTGTGAAGCCTTGGGGCCTTCGGACCCAGGTGACGGGATGACCGCTGGCGGTTGGTTGAGGTCGGTTTTGACCTCGAGCAAACGGGCGTTGTAGATCTGAGCCATACCGGTGCCCCGGTAGCCGCTTTGGACGGATTCGGGGATCGGGCGTTCACAGCCTGCCAACACCAAACCCGCCAGTGTCAGTCCCAAAGCTTTGACCATGCGGCCGGTCCAGCCCGAAGAGAAGTAAATATTCATGTTCATGGCTTGCCTCCAGTGCTCAGCGCAGGGTCAACCATCCCTGGGAAAATTTCGGGGTATGGTGGTGCGACACCATGTTTGATGGCCCACAGGTACCAGTTGTCCACCACCGTGCCGGTGAGCAAGATGCCGATGCCGCCTGTGATGGGGCACAGCACAGCGAACCACCAAGCCCAGCGGTGAATCGATTCCATGGTGGCGTTGAAGCCCATGGTCCAGCGCCAGAACAAGGCAGCGCGTTCAGAGGCTGTGCCGCGGTCGGTGATCTGCTCGATCTCGCGCTCACCACCGAAGCGGGTCACCGCCAAAATCGTGGCACCGTGCATGGCAAACAGCAGCGCTGAGCCGTACAAGAACACGATGGACAAGGCGTGGAAGGGGTTGTAGAACAGGTTGCCATAGCGCAGTGAGAAGGCCGCTGTCCAGTCCAGGTGAGAGAAGATGCCGTAAGGCACAGCCTCACCCCATGAACCCATCAAGATGGGGCGGAACAAACCGAGCACCAGGAACAACCAAATGGCTGCGGCGAAAGCCCAGGCGATGTGCGTGCCCATGCCCAACTCCACCGCGCGGCGGTAGGTGCGAGCCCACCAGAACAACACCGATGCGGTGAGAAACAGGCCAACAATGAGGAACCAGCCACCTTGGTTAAGGGGCGGCATGCTCAGACCGTAACTGGGTGCAGGCGGCTCCAGCGAGAGCCAAAACAATTGGCGCACAAATTGGATCGGGTCGTAGTTGACCGAAGCCAACATGTTCATGCCAATCAGCGTGAAGGCGATCAGGCCCAGGATCAGCGAAATCAAGCCCAAACCACCCAAGTAAATCGGACCCAGCTGCGCATTGCCCAGCTTGCCCACCCAGTAGTTGATCAGGGGCTGCCCCGTGCGAGGGCTGTTGCCGTGTCCGAGTGGCACCCCTTGGTGCACCGGACCCACGGCTTGCACCGTGGTGAACAGGTTTTGATAGTCGGCCATTTGCTTAACTCCTCAATTCTTTGGATTCAGTCTGTGTGCGTTCAAACCGTCTCAGACGGGCCACTGGGACCAGATCGGCATGTTCAGCCACCAGCTCCACCACTCGGGCCAGCCACGGCTCCAGAAGGGGCCGCTGAGCACGATGCACAGGGCGCTGAACAACACGGCAGCCAGTGCCAAGAACAGACCCAAACGGTGGATGCCCAAGGTGCCGATCGAGTAACCAATGATGTCGCGGAAGAAGGTGTCTTCATGCTCGGGTGTCTTGACCACGGTGCCCGGTGCGGGGTTGGTGGAAGACAAAATCAGACCACCGTGCAGCGACAGGGCAAACACGCTGGCGAAGAAGAAACTCACGGCGATCATGTGCGCCGGGTTGTAGTGAAAGTGCAGGTACTGGTAGCCCACGTTGGAGACCCAGTCGAGGTGGCTGTAAATGCCGTAAGGAAAGCCGTGACCCCAAGCGCCCATGAGCACGGGGCGAATCACCACCAAGGTGAAGTACGCGGAAATCGCCACCCCAAAAGCCACAGGCACATGAAAGCCCATGCCCAGCTTGCGACAGATCTCGACCTCGCGCATCATCCAAGAGCCAAAGGCGCCCAGCGCACACACCGTGATGAGCTGCCACAGGCCGCCTTCCATCAGGGGCGCAAAGCGAAGGCCATACGACAAATCAGGCGGTGCGATGCTGATTTGCCAAATGTTCCAGGTCGGGCCTTGTGAGGCACCCCACAAAATGAGTGCCGTGCCCAGGAACGAAAAGAAGAGGGTTGTGACGCCGAAAAAACCGACGTAAAACGGGCCGACCCAAAAGTCGAACAAATCACCACCCAGCAGGGTACCACCGCGAACACGGTACTTTTTCTCAAAATTCAGCATGGCCATGGTTGGGTCCTCCTGCTTTCAGTGGATGAACAGGTGCTGCATTGAGCGGGGGTCAATGTCAGCACCTGGACGGCAAGTCCTGGATCAGGACTTGGGCGCTGGGAGCGAAGCCACAGCAGCGGGCAGCGGCGAGTTTTGCGCCGATGCTGCTACGGGCTTTTTCGCGCCGTCGAGCCAGTTGAATTTGTTGGTGCTGAGCAAGATGAGGTGAATCATCGCGGCCAGGCCAAACAAGAAAATACCCTGCAGCACCATGGCACGCAAAGGGTCGTAAAGTCGCCAAATTCTCCACATGGTGAATCTCCTAAATGATGTGGGACATGAAGGTGTACACCGCAGCTTTGACCCCCTGACTCATGCTCTTGGCATCTTCAGCACCGGGCAACAAATCCCGCCAGTGAACGCCGACCAGTTTGGCCAGAACGACGACCACAAACAGGCATCCGAATCCGATGAGGAAAATGGACCAGTAAGCAGGAGACTCATCCGCACGCGAATGGGTCTCGTTGAGGTGGGTGGTGTTTTGCATGACAGTGACTCCGTCAATCTATGGTTGAAAAATCAGGCTCTGAATCAGAACCAGGGACGCCACGCCCAGACCAGGATGTGGGCCAACACAGCAACTGCTGTAAAGCCTACGGTGCCCTGCATCCAGTAGTGGTGGAACTCCTGGGCTTCCTCATCGGTGAGTCCGGATATTGATGTCTTGGTGGACATGTTTTGCTCCTTCTAAAGAGGCCTTGCGACCCGGGTTGCGCACAGCCCGCGCAGATGGGCATCCGCAGCCAAAGGCCACGACATCCTGGTCAAGGCACCGAACATGTCGGCCCCTGCTGTTGTGTTGATCCTGGTGTGGCTCATGCCGCTACCCCCAAGCCCAGTTCACGGCTGGCCGCGTTCACATGGGCTTCAGTCACCTCGTTTTGGCCTTGCGCCTGAGACAGCTGCTCGGCTTGATCGCGCAAACGCTTGGCCGCAGAAATCTGCACCAGCACCGGCTGGCTTTGCACCACATCGCGCAGGCGTTGCTGAGCCTGGTCTTGCCAACTGGCATTGGGGGCCACCACGCCACGCGCATGCGTGGCCGGCGCTTTGTCCATGTCAGAGCCCAAGGGCAGGATGTGGAACAGCGCATCAAACAAGGCGTTGCACACCTCTTGAATCAGGTAACTCGCGCCGCTGTAACCCATGAAGGGGGTCCCGGTGTGGCGGCGGATGATGGCGCCCGGAAACGAAGCGGGAATGAAAGCGGCGCGCATGGGGCTACCGCCCGAGATCTCGCTCAGGTACATGCGTTCGTTGTAACTGCCAAACATAATCAGGGGCGTTTGGGTTTTGACCAACTCGCGCACGGCAGCGTTGTCGGTCTTGTTGCCTGCGGTGCGCGACACACTGAAGCGACAGGGCAAGCCCATTTCTTTTTCAAGGAAGTTTTTCAGGCCCCGCGAATAGGTCTCGCCTGCCACCACCGCAAAGCTCGCGGTGGCAAAGAAATCTTGGGTGACCGAGCGCCACAGGTCCCACATGGGTTTGAGGGTGGTGTGCTTTTCGCGTTCAATGAAAGGCTCAGGGTCCAGGTGCAGCAAATCGCCCAGCTTGCGCAGAA
>JACDQO010000318.1 GCA_015657605.1 Limnohabitans sp.
AAGCCAGGCAAGGCCTCGGTGGCCGGACCCAAGTTGTTGGGCAACTTCTTTTCCAGGGTCACGGTGTCGCCCACCTTGGCGGCCTGCAACTCTTTGATGCCCGCGATGATGTAACCCACCTCGCCCGCTTTGAGCGATTCGCGTGGCTGGTTGGCAGGGGTGAACACCCCCAAGCTGCCCGCTTCGTAAACCGCATTGCTGGCCATCATGCGAATGCGCTCGTTCTTGAGCAACTGGCCATCGACCACGCGCACCAGCATGACCACGCCCACATAGGTGTCGAACCAGCTGTCGATGATCATGGCGCGCAGTGGCGCATCGGGGTTGCCTTTGGGCGGCGGAATGCGGGCCACCACGGCTTCCAAAATTTCTTCAATGCCCATACCGGTCTTGGCCGAGCAAGGAATCGCATCGGTCGCATCGATGCCAATCACATCTTCCACTTCGCTGCGGGCGTTGTCTGGATCGGCATTGGGCAGATCCATTTTGTTGAGCACCGGCACCACCTCCACACCCAAGTCGAGTGCGGTGTAGCAGTTGGCCACGGTTTGCGCTTCCACGCCTTGGCTGGCGTCCACCACCAGCAAAGCGCCTTCACAAGCCGACAGCGAACGTGAGACTTCGTAAGAGAAATCCACATGACCGGGCGTATCGATCAGGTTGAGGTTGTAAACCTGACCATCTTTGGCCTTGTATTGGAGTGCCGCGGTTTGGGCTTTGATCGTGATGCCACGCTCTTTCTCAATGTCCATCGAGTCCAGCACCTGCGCTTCCATCTCCCGCGCTTCCAATCCACCACAGCGTTGGATCAGGCGGTCGGCCAGCGTGGATTTCCCATGGTCAATGTGGGCGATGATCGAAAAATTTCTGATGTGATTCATCAAGGAAGTTCTGCAAGTAGGGGCGAATCAACGATCCGGAAAAGAAAAAAGGGCGCGTCTGGTGGTGACGCGCCCTGAACCAACAATCTATGGCAACTGCGATAGTTGGGACCTCATTGTAGGCAAAATGGCCCATTCGCACAGCCCCAAATTCGGGTTCAGCAGGTCGTTGCAGACAAGCAACAAAGAATTTATGCACAGCTTATCCACAAGTTGAGTCGGGTTGACATGAACAACTTGTGGGCTGTCTGTGGATCATCGGTGGACACCTGTGTGAAATATCGCATGGTGAATCCAGACCTGCTGCCGATGCCATGAATCGTCGTTCAAGAGCTGAGATTTTAGCCAGATTCATCATGAGTGACAGAAAATGTCAGTGCGCACAAACATCAGAATTTTTTTCTGATGAGGTCTGGATGGCCACGAAAAGAGCCTCAAAGACCCCATAAACTTAAAAACCATAGGGATTTCAGGGTTTGTGGGGGCCATGGCTTGCATCAAGGTGCAGGCCGAATCGTGACAAAGTCAGCCGCATTGCCTCTTCGAATCAACAGGCTCACGGGTTTGGTCTTGTCCAAACGGGCCACCAAGGCCTCAAAAGACTGAACAGAAGCCACCTCGGCATTGGCAATAGCCAAGATCAGATCGCCCTCCCGAACACCCGCACGCGCGGCGGCATCCACCGCCGCATCCACGCGCACACCCGAGCGAACACGGGCTTCTTTGCGCTGATCCTCAGACAAGTCGCTCAAAGTCAGGCCCAAATGCGCCACAGTTGCCGGAGGTGCTTTTCTCTCGGGCAAAGCAGCCGCAGTTTTTTCGGGTTCAACCTCAGCCACGGTCACAGACAGATCACGGTTGCTGCCGCGCCTGAAAACGGTCAGCGTGACGCGGTTACCGGGTTTGGTGTTGCCCACCGCACGAGGCAAGTCGGTCGTTTTTTCAATGGCTTTGCCGTCAAAACGCAGGATGATGTCGCCTGCTTCCACGCCTGCTTTTTCAGCGGGAGAGCCCTCCTCGACACCCCGAACCAGCACACCTTGGGCTTTGCCCAAACCAATCGACTCCGCCACATCCTTGGTCACAGGTGCAATTTGAACGCCGATTCGGCCGCGACTGACGCGACCACTGGAGCGCAGCTGGTCGCTTACCCGCGTGGCTTCATCCATGGGAATGGCGAATGAGATGCCCATGAATCCACCTGAGCGCGAATAGATCTGGCTGTTGATGCCCACCACCTCACCCCGCATGTTGATCAAGGGCCCGCCGGAGTTGCCAGGGTTGATGGCCACATCGGTTTGAATGAACGGTAAAAAATCACCGGTGTCGCGTTGTTTGGCACTCACGATACCGGCGGTGACGGTGTTGTCCAAGCCAAAAGGCGAACCGATGGCCATCACCCACTCGCCCACGCGAAGTCGACTGACGTCACCCACTTTCACGGCTGGCAAGCCCGTGGCTTCAATTTTGACGACCGCCACATCCGTGCGTTTGTCTGCGCCCACAATGCGCGCCTTGAATTCTCGTTTGTCTGGCAAGGTGACCAAGACTTCGTCAGCACCATCCACGACATGCGCATTGGTCATGATGAAGCCGTCCGCGCTCAAGATGAAGCCTGAGCCCACGCCGCGGGGTTGCGCCTCGGGTGTGGGACGGTTGGGTCTGGGGGCCTGCCTTGGCGCATTGGGCATGGGCACACCAAAGAATCGCCGAAAGAACTCTTGCATTTCATCATCGGCTCCACCCGGGGCAGGCGTGTTGGAGCGCGCTTTTTCCAGGGTTCGAATATTCACCACCGAGGGGCCCACTTTCTCGACCAGGTCGGTGAAGTCAGGCAAACCTCTGACCAAAGCACTGGAGGATTGAGCCAAAGCTGCGCCCATGGGAACGATCGCCCAACCTGCCACCAAGGCACTGCTCAAAACGGCCGTTGCAGCGGCTTGGGTCCAATTTTTCTTGCTCACGAAATCCTCCTGTTGTTTTCTAAAAACGGGTTCAATGCTCAGTCAGATGGGGGAAGAAACCAACGATTCAAGGTGGGCTCATGGCTGCCAAACCTGGGGCTTTTTTGACCCCATGCACCTTTGGGCGCGAATATACAGCGCATCTAAATCCATGCCACTTGGAGGGCATCGCATCCGCTTGCAACCAAGCACTGGTCAAAGGCCCCATCACCCTGCCCTGATTGTCCACACTTTGGACCCACATCAACAGCCCCGACCCGGTATCGAGTCCCACCGTCAAACGCACGGCCTGGGCTTGGGCTGACAGCTCATGCTCAGCTTGCCAAAACCAGGCTTCGCCCGTCCAGAACAAGCGTCCACCTGACGCATGCTGACAGGGTGCCCAGGCCGCTGTCGCCACACAACACAGCAACCAGAAGCCCCACGCACATGCCACCAGCAAGGTGGATGCTTGGCTTTGCATTTGCCAACCGATCAATCCTGCAGCAGAGAGTGTGGCTGCGGCCAACCACAAAACGCGACCCCAAACAAAACGCCCCACCGGGAAAGCCACAGGTGGGGCGTTGTGCATGAGGTTGACCCGGGTCAGATGCGTTTGAAGACCAGGGAGCCGTTGGTGCCACCGAAACCGAAGTTGTTTTTCAGAGCGACATCGATTTTCAGGTCTCGCGCGGTATTGGCGCAATAGTCCAGATCGCACTCGGGATCGGGGTTGAGCAGGTTGATGGTGGGCGGCACTTTTTGATGGTGCAGCGCCAACACGGTGAACACACTCTCGATGCCACCCGCACCACCCAAGAGGTGACCTGTCATGGACTTGGTCGAGCTGACCACGGTCTTGTAGGCATGGTCGCCCAAAGCCGCCTTGATGGCATGGGTTTCGTTGATGTCACCCAAGGGCGTCGAGGTGCCATGGGCGTTCAAGTAGTTGATTTGGTCAACGTTCACACAGGCATTGCGCATGGCGTTCAGCATCGCGCGACGCGGGCCGTCCATGCTGGGCGCAGTCATGTGACCGGCGTCGGCACTCATGCCGTAACCACCCAACTCGGCGTAAATTTTGGCGCCACGGGCTTTGGCGTGTTCGTACTCTTCGAGCACCATCACACCTGCACCTTCGCCCAAAACAAAGCCATCGCGGTCTTTGTCCCAGGGGCGAGATGCCGCTGTGGGGTCGTCGTTGCGGGTCGACAAGGCGCGCATGGCGGCAAAGCCACCGACACCTAAAGGAGAAACCGTACCTTCAGAACCCCCGGCGATCATCACGTCGGCGTCGCCATATTCGATCAAACGGCCGGCTTCACCAATGCTGTGCAAGCCCGTGGTGCAGGCCGTGACCACGGCCAAATTCGGGCCTTTGTAGCCATGTCGCATCGACACATGACCCGAGATCATGTTGATGATCGAGGCGGGCACAAAAAAATGGGGAAATGCGACGCGCGCCGCGCGCCACGTACTCGATGTGGGTTTCTTCAATCAGTGGCAAGTCCACCAATGCCCGAACCAATCACCACACCGGTGCGGCAAGCCTCTTCTTCACCCAAAGCATCGCCTGTGGGCAAACCGGCGTCTTGGATCGCTTGGGCTGCTGCTGCAATGCCGTAATGGATGAATTTGTCCATGGTCCGCGCTTCTTTGGCGCTGATGTAGGACTCGAGGTCGAAATTTTTGACTTCACCCACGATTCGGCAAGACATGGCCGAAGCGTCAAATCGGGTGATGGGTCCGATGCCGGACTGACCGGCGAGCAGGTTGGACCATGCTTCGGCGACCGTGTTGCCCACGGGGCTGACGCATCCCAAACCCGTGACAACAACGCGGCGCCGGGTCATCGTCGATCAGGCCTTCTTGCTTTGGGCGTAATCGATCGCAGCTTGCACCGTGGTGATTTTTTCTGCGTCTTCGTCAGGGATCTCGATGCCAAACTCGTCTTCGAGTGCCATCACCAATTCCACAGTGTCCAAGGAGTCGGCACCCAGATCGGCCACGAAGGCTTTTTCGTTGGTGACTTGTGACTCTTCAACGCCAAGTTGCTCGGCAATGATTTTCTTGACACGTGCTTCGATATCGCTCATGGGGGTCCCCTCTGAGGG
>JACDQO010000319.1 GCA_015657605.1 Limnohabitans sp.
CCAAGAGGCGGCCATTCAAAGGCAAATGAGCAACCAGCCTTGGTCCACGGGTGTGCGAGAGATCGCGGGCGCCAAAAACAAGCGCATCCAACAGGAGAAAGAGCGCGTGGCGCGCTTGGAAGCCGAAGAGGCGGCCAAGATCAAAGCCATTGAAGACGCGCGCTTGCTGGCAGAAAAGCAGGCGGAAGAGGCCAAGTTGGCCGAGCAGCGCGCCATCCAAGACAAGATCGACGCGCTGAAGGCGCAAATTGCGGAAGAAAAAATCCGCAAAGAGAAAGAGCGCATTGAAAACCGCAACTGGTTGCTCAAACAGGTGGACAAGCTGACGGGCAAAAACCAGCCCGTACCCACCGAAGAAGCCAAACCAACCCCGCCCGCAGGTGCTGCACCGCCCGCCGTGGCGCCCTCAGCCGCACCTGCCGTGGCGCCTGTCGCAGCCCCTGCCGCAGCGCCTGTTCCGGCCCCGGTGTCGCCTCCTGGTCCCGCCAGTGCTCCCGCAGCCGCTCCGGCACCGGCTCCGGCCCCTGCGACCGTACCAACGAAGTAAGGCCTGGCTCAAGACCTTGGGTGATCAGGGCTTGGTGCGTCCTGCTGACCAAGCGGTGCCCATCGAGGCGGCCATGACGAGTGCAATGGCCAGCCCTTGGGACAGCGTGAGGTGTTCGGCCAACACCAGCCAACCCGCCAGCGCCCCGACAGCGGGCTCTAGGCTGAGCAAAATGCTGAAGGTGTTTTTGGGCAGGTGGTTGAGCGAGAACATCTCCAGCGCGTAGGGGATGGCGCTGGACAACAAGGCCACGGCCAAACCTGCCATCAGCCATTGCGGGTCCAGCATGGCCGTGCCCGCATGGAAAACGCCGATAGGGGCCACCACGATGGCGGCGGCCAGCATGCCCATGGGGGTCGCCATGCTGCCATAGCGCAGCGCCACACGCTGGCCAAACACGATGTAAAGCGCCCAGCAAATGCCTGCCGTGAAGGCGAAAAACACGCCCATGGGGTCGAGCGCTGTGGCTGCATCACCCCCGGGCAGGGGCAGCAGCAAGGCCAGGCCCGCGATGGCCAGCGCCACCCAGAGCCAGTCGCTGGCTTTTTGGAGGTCCAGACCGCCACGGCCAAGGGTCCGGTGAATTCAATGGCAATGGCCACGCCAAAGGGGATGGTCTTGATCGCGCTGTAAAACAGCAGGTTCATCACGCCCAGCGTGACGCCATAAAGGCCCAGTGGCAAGGCATCGGCCCAGACCCATTTTCTGCGCCAGGGCCGGAACACCGCCATCAGGATCAGCGTGGCAAACACGATGCGGTAGGCGGTGGTGCCTTCCGCGCCCAAAGCCGGAAACAGGCTTTTGGCAAACGAAGTGCCAAATGCCAAGGACAACAAACTGCCCATCAAGGCCAGCATGGCCCACAGACGAAGATTCAAACAAGGCCTCTTTATTCAGCGTTCAGAACGATGGGCTGGCCATGCGGCGTGCGCTCGGCTGCCGCTTCCCACGCGTGTTCTAAATCATGGATTTCATCGGGGGTGCCCAGCTGGCGCTCGATGACCAGTTGCTCCAGCGCGTTGAGCCAGTGGGTGTAGTACAGGCTGCCGTCGCTGGCTTCGCCGCGGGTTTGGCCCGCGCGGATCTCGCGGGTCAGGGCATCGGCCCACTGCGGCCAAGTGAAAACGCCTTTTTCGTGCAACTGCAAAGTCATGGCAAAGGCGTGGGCTTGCCAGGGTTCTTCAAACACCGCGCCGTTGTTGGCGGTGGCGGGCATGGGAAAGCCGTCGCCACAGGCGCGGGCCAGGTCGTTCAGGTCTTGGATGGCGGTGTTCATGGGGGCGGCGATCAAGAGGGGACCGCTTCCAAATAAGACTCCCAGGCGTCCACGCTCACTTGGTGTCCGGCTTCGGCCTGCGGGCCCCACAGTTCGGTGCCGTCAAACACCACCGTGTACAGGTGCTCGGCCGTGCCGTCAAAAGGCGGCAGCATCTGGTTCACATGCTCATCGGGCAAAACGTGGCTGCCGTGGTGCAGCACCACCGTGCCCACATGGCCACGCACATAACGCGGCAAGCGGGTGTGGCCTTGGGGGTTGAGGTTCAGCGCCCGCACGCGCTGGCCCACGGCAAAGCGGGGGGCTTGGGTGCTGGGACGGTCTGCCGGGCTGCCTTTGGCCAAGGCAGCGTCCACCTCAGCGGCTTTGAGCACCCGCACGCCCGCCACGGGCGGCGTGATGGCTTGGCCCCGGGCCAGTTCTTGTTCGGTGATCAGACCGCGCTCAATCAGCAGCTTTTGCAGCGCTTTGGTCCAGATGGCGTAGTAAGGGCCTTGCACATAGTCGAGCGGGGGCAAAGATTCGCGGGCCGAGCGGGCCAGGTCGATGTTCCACAGGCCGCTGGCGCCCATGGCCACCGTCACGCCCAAGGCTCTGCGCTCCCACTCGCCATGGAACAGCGGCTCGTTGGCCTCGATCTGAACCGGGCCGTAGCCTTGCAGGCCGCCCATGTCGTGCAGGCCGTTCATGCCAGTTCCTTTGGGTTCAAGGCCAGGCCGGTGCCAATCATGGCGTCCCGGGTCACCAGTTGGGCCAATTGCTCTTGGCTCCAGCCTTCGGTGCCTGCGGGTCGTTCGGGCAGCACCAAATAACGCACTTCGGCGGTGGAGTCCCAGACGCGGATGTTTTGCCCCGGCGGCAGGGTCAGGCCAAAGTCGGCCAGCACCGCACGCGGCTCGATCACGGCGCGCGAACGGTAAGCGGCGCTTTTGTACCAAACCGGGGGCAGGCCCAACACGGGCCACGGGTAGCAGCTGCACAGGGTGCAGACCACCATGTTGTGCGTCTCGGGGGTGTTGGGCACGGCCACCATGTGCTCGCCCTGGCGGCCGGTGTAGTCCATTGAGGCGATCGCGGCGGTGGCGTCTTGGAGCAGCCAGTCTCTAAAAGCCGGGTCAGCCCAAGCGCGGGCCACCACTTTGGCGCCGTTGTGCGGGCCGACATGCACTTCATAGGTCTCGATGATCCGATCCACGGCGGCGGGGTCCAGGTAGCCTTTTTGCGTCAGCAGGGTCTCCAGCGCACGCACCCGCAGGTCCATTTCGCCCAAGGTGCTGTGCTCGTGGTCATGATCATGGGTCTGGCCCGAGGGGTGCTCGGGCGAATGTCCGTGAGCGGGTGGCATGCGTGTCTCCTGGCTGATTTGAGCCGCACTGATGGGCTGGCTCCAGCGGTCTTTGAAGGGCTGGCCCTGTGTGGACCGGGCTTTTAGAGGCGATCATAGCGCCGCATACAATGGCGGCTTCGCCTGCGGGAGACGCTGGCGACAACTGTTTCAAACCGAATTTGATTTTTGGAGACCCCATGTTCATCTCTTCAGCTTTTGCCCAAACTGCTCCTGCCGCCGCCTCGGGTGGTGACTTCCAGTCCACCTTGATGAGCATGCTGCCTTTGTTGCTGATGTTTGTGGTCCTTTACTTCGTCATGATCCGCCCCCAGATGAAGAAGCAAAAAGAACACCGCGCCATGATCGACGCCTTGGCCAAGGGCGATGAGGTGGTGACTGCAGGTGGTTTGCTGGGCAAAGTCAGCAAGATCGGTGATGCCTACATTGGCGTCGAGATGGCCACTGGCGTTGAAGTGCAAATGCAGCGCAGCGCCGTGATTCAAGTGCTGCCCAAAGGCACGATCAAGTAATCTGCCTTCCCACTGATCCCCTGCCTGCACGCGAGCCACCATGAACCGTTACCCGATCTGGAAGTACGCGATCCTTGTGATTGCCTTGTTGTTGGGGACGGTGTACACGCTGCCCAACTTTTTTGGTGAGGCCCCTGCGGTCCAGGTGTCTTCGGGCAAGGCCACGGTCAAGGTGGACAACACCACTTTGCAGCGCGTCGAAGAGGCCCTCAAGACGGCAGGCCTGAGCCCGCAGACCTTGGCGCTGGATGGTGCTTCGATCCGCGCCCGCTTTGACACCACCGACAACCAGATCAAGGCCAAAGACGCGATTGAAAAGGCCTTGATTCCAGACGCGAGCAACCCTTCTTTTGTGGTGGCTTTGAACCTGGTGACACGGTCCCCGGCTTGGTTGACTTCGCTGGGTGCAGCGCCCATGTATTTGGGGCTGGACTTGCGTGGTGGCGTGCACTTCATGCTGCAAGTGGACATGCAGGCGGCTTTGACCCAGCGGGTCGAGGCTTTGGTGGGTGACTTGCGCACCACCTTCCGCGAGAAAGATTTGCGCCACGGCGGCATGAGCCGCAATGGCCAAACCATCGAGATGCGTTTGCGCGATGCCAAGCAGTTGCAGGCCGCACAAGACCTCATCACCGCTCAGTTTGCAGACCTGCAAACCAGTTCAGTGGCCGATGGCAACGAGCTCCGTTTGACGGCCACCATCAAACCCGAGGCGGCCCGCTTGGTGCAGGCGCAGGCCCTCAAGCAAAACATCACCACTTTGCACAACCGCATCAACGAGCTGGGCGTGGCCGAGCCGGTGATTCAGCAGCAAGGCCTGGACCGCATCGTGGTGCAGTTGCCTGGCGTGCAAGACACGGCCAAGGCCAAAGACATTTTGGGCCGCACTGCCACCTTGGAGGTGCGCATGGTGGACGAAAGCACGGAAGCCCGTGCCGCTGAACAAGGGGGCATCGTGCCATCGGTACCGAGCGATACCTCGAGCGCGATGGCCGTCCGCTGATTGTCAAAAAACAAGTGGTCCTCACCGGTGACAACCTGACCGATGCCCAGCCCGGCTTTGACAGCCAGACCCAAGAACCTGTGGTCAACCTGACCTTGGACGGCAAGGGTGCCCGCATCTTCAAGGATGTGACGCGTGACAACGTGGGCAAGCGCATGGCCATCATTTTGTTCGAAAAGGGCAAGGGCGAAGTGGTGACTGCCCCCGTGATCCGTGCCGAGATCGGTGGCGGTCGGGTGCAGATTTCGGGCCGCATGACCACGGCCGAAGCCAATGACACCGCGTTGCTGTTGCGTGCAGGCTCTCTGGCGGCGCCGATGGAGATCATCGAAGAGCGCACCATTGGCCCGAGCTTGGGTGCAGAGAACATCGCCAAGGGCTTCAACAGCGTGACCTGGGGCTTTGTGGTGATCGTGGCTTTCATGGCGATTTATTACGCCATGTTCGGCGTGTTTTCCGGCATCGCACTGGGCGTCAACTTGCTGTTGCTGGTGGCGGTGCTGTCTTTGCTGCAAGCCACGCTCACTTTGCCCGGCATGGCCGCGATGGCGCTGGCTTTGGGCATGGCCATTGACTCGAACGTGCTGATCAACGAGCGTGTGCGCGAAGAGCTGCGCAACGGCGTCAGCCCGCAAGCGGCCATCCACGCGGGCTATGACCGCGCTTGGTCCACGATTTTGGACTCCAACATCACCACCTTGATCGCTGGCGTGGCCTTGCTCGCCTTTGGCTCCGGCCCAGTGCGTGGCTTTGCGGTGGTGCATTGCATCGGTATTTTGACGAGCATGTTTTCTGCTGTTCTCTTCTCGCGCGGCCTGGTCAACCTTTGGTACGGCGGCAAGAAGAAACTCAAATCGGTGTCCATTGGTACCGTTTGGCGCCCAGAGGCTGGCACTGCGGTGAAAGCCGACTAAGGGGAAAAGACCATGGAATTGTTCAAAATCAGAAAAGACATCCCTTTCATGCGCCATGCCTTGGTGCTGAACGCGGTGTCCTTCATCACTTTCATCTTGGCGGTCTTCTTTTTGTTCAGCAGGGGCTTGCATTTGTCGGTGGAATTCACCGGCGGCACCGTGATGGAAGTGAGTTACAGCCAACCGGCCGATTTGCCCAAAGTGCGCGGCGTGATCTCGGGCTTGGGTTATGCCGAGGTGCAAGTGCAGAACTTTGGCTCGGCGCGTGAAGTGCTGATTCGCCTGCCAGTGCAAAAGGCGTCACCACCGCCCAGCAAAGCGAGGCCGTGCTCAACGCGCTGAAAGCGGCCAACCCGGATGTGACGCTGCGCCGCACTGAGTTTGTCGGCCCGCAGGTGGGCAATGAGTTGGTGGAAGACGGGCTGATGGCGCTGGCCTTTGTGGTGGGCGGCATCATGCTGTACTTGGCCATTCGCTTCGAGTGGAAGTTCGCCGTCTCGGCCATCATTGCCAACTTGCACGATGTGATCATCATCCTGGGCTTTTTTGCCTTCTTCCAGTGGGAGTTTTCACTGGCGGTGCTGGCCGCGGTGTTGGCGGTGCTGGGTTATTCGGTGAACGAGTCGGTGGTGATTTTTGACCGGATTCGCGAGAATTTCCGCCGTTACCGCAAGATGAACACGGTGGAGATCATCGACAACGCGATCACCTCGACCATCAGCCGCACCATCATCACCCACGGCTCGACGCAGATCATGGTGTTGTCCATGCTGCTGTTTGGGGGCGAGACGCTGTACTACTTTGCTTTGGCTCTGACGATTGGCATTTGCTTTGGCATTTACTCGTCGGTGTTTGTGGGTGCTGCCGTGGCCATGTGGCTGGGCATCAGCCGCGAGGACATGGTCAAGCCGGTCAAGAAAGACATCGACCCGAACGACGAAAACTCGGGCGCTGTGGTCTGACCATACACCAGGCTTGGTTGTCGAACAAGGGCACCTTCGGGTGCCTTTGCTTTGGGCAGTAGCTTGGCGGCATGCGCAACGACGCTGACCTAGGCAGAGCCTATGCGCTGGAACAGCCCGCCCGGCAAACGCCCCACTTGCCCCATCAGCTCCAGCTCCAGCAGTTGCGCCTGGAGTTGTGCTGTGGGCCAACCGCAGCGCGCTTGGAGAGCGTCCAGGCTCACAGGGTCATGGCCCAAAGCCCGCAGCAGCGACTGCTCTGCCTTGTCTTCTTGGCTTTTGGGCCGAGGGCCTGTGGTCATCCCGTCGGTCGACAGGTCCAGCGTCTGTTGCGTCAAGGGTGCAGGCGTGCGCAGCTCTTCGAGCACGTCCTGCGCCGACTCCACCAGTTTGGCCCCGTGTTTGATGAGCGCGTGGCAGCCCTTGGATTGGGTTGAATGGATGGAGCCGGGAATGGCCATCACGTCCCGGCCTTGCTCCAAGGCTTGCTTGGCGGTGATCAGAGAGCCCGATTGCAAGGCGGCTTCGACCACCAGCGTGGCCTGCGACAGGCCTGAGATCAGGCGGTTGCGGCGCGGGAAGTTGGGGGCCAAGGGCGGTGTGCCCAGCGGGTACTCGCTCAGGATCAAACCGTTTTGGGCGATTCGGTGCGCCAAGTCGCGGTGCTGGCGCGGATACACCCGGTCCAGTCCGGTGCCCACGATGGCGATGGTGGCCAGGCCTTGTCCGGCGTGGCCCAGCAAGGCGCCTTCATGCGCCGCGCCGTCCACACCCAGGGCCAGACCTGAGACGATCGTGAGCCCATTGGCCGCCAACTGCGGGCAAATTCACGCGCATTGTCTGCGCCTTGGGGTGTGGGGTTGCGGCTGCCACGATGGC
>JACDQO010000320.1 GCA_015657605.1 Limnohabitans sp.
AGCTTGGCGCCGTTTTGCAGGGCTGCCAAATCGTTGGTTTTCTTGGGCGCTTTGTCCCAGGCAATACCGCCGCCAGCGGCGTGGGCGCCAGCCACCATTCCCAGGGCCATCACAAAGCCGAGTGCGAGTTTCTTGAGGTTTTTCATGTTCTTGAATCTCCGGGATCTCAGTGAGGCGTGAAGGTCACGCGGTCAGGCACTTGTTTGAACGTGCCCAGCTTGCTCCACCAAGGCATCAACAGGAAGAAGCCGAAATAGAACAGGGTACCCACTTGGGATACGCGCTCACCGATGGGCGAAGGTGGCTTGACACCCAGATAGCCCAAGATCAGGAAGTTGATGACAAACACGGCATACACATATTTGTGCCAGTCGGGGCGATAGCGAATCGACTTGGCAGGGCTGTAATCCAGCCAAGGCAAGAAGAACAAAATGATCACCGCGGCACCCATGACCACCACACCCCAGAACTTGGCGTCAATGGACAAGAGCAGCACACAAATCACAATGGTGGCGCCCACCAAACCGCCTTTGAGCAAAGATGGCAGTTTGCCCTTGGCCACAGCCAAGAAAGCTCCCACCACCACACACAAGACCAGGACGTACATCATCTCAGTGGTGATGGCACGCAGCATGGAATAGAACGGTGTGAAGTACCAAACCGGTGCAATGTGCAAAGGTGTGGTCAGCGGATCAGCTGGAATGAAGTTGTTGTATTCGAGGAAGTAACCACCGAATTCGGGGGCAAAGAACACCACCGCGCTGAAGGCCATCAGGAACACGCTCACCGAAAGGATGTCGTGAACCGTGTAGTAAGGGTGGAAAGGAATGCCATCCAGTGGGTTGCCCTTGGCGTCTTTGGGCGCATCGGCTGCCTTGATCTCCACACCATCGGGGTTGTTGGAGCCGACTTCGTGCAAAGCAATGATGTGTGCCACCACCAGACCCAACAGGACCAATGGCACTGCAATCACGTGGAAGCTGAAGAAACGGTTCAAAGTGGCGTCGCCCACCACAAAGTCGCCGCGAATCAGCAAGGCCAGGTCAGGACCGATCACGGGCACAGCCGAGAACAAGTTCACGATCACCTGAGCACCCCAGTAAGACATTTGGCCCCAAGGCAGCAAATAGCCCATGAAGCCTCGGCCATGAGCACCAAGAAAATGGCACAGCCGAAAATCCAGACCAATTCGCGTGGTTTGCGGTACGAGCCGTACATCAAGCCGCGGAACATGTGCAGGTAAACCACCACAAAGAAGGCAGAAGCACCTGTGGAGTGCATGTAACGGATCAGCCAACCCCAAGGCACATCGCGCATGATGTATTCGACCGATGCGAAGGCCAAAGCAGCGTCTGGCTTGTAGTGCATGACCAAGAAAATACCGGTCACGATTTGAATCACCAACACCAACAGCGACAAAGCACCGAACACATACCAGATGTTCAGATTTTTGGAGGCGTAGTACTCAGACAAATGCTCTTTGTACAGCTTGGACGCCGGAAAGCGGTTGTCCACCCAGTTGAGCAGCTTTTCGCCAGCAGGGGCGTTCGGAGAGATTTCTTTGAATTGAGCCATGTTGTTCTCCATCAAGCCTTCTTGTCTTCACCAATGAGCAACTTGGTGTCTGACAGGTACATGTGTGGTGGCACCTCGAGGTTATCGGGTGCGGGCTTGTTTTTGAACACGCGGCCAGCGAAGTCAAAGGTAGAACCATGGCAGGCGCACAAGAAGCCGCCATTCCAGTCATCGGGCAGCGATGGCTGAGGACCCGTCGCGAACTTGTCGGCTGGCGAGCAACCCAAGTGGGTGCAAATGCCCACAGCCACCATGATCGTCGGGCTTGATCGAACGGTGCTGGTTTTTCGCGTATTCGGGGGTAGGGTAAGCCGTCCGCGCAGAAGTGGGGTCAGCCAACTGCGCTTCGGTTTTTTTCAGGGATTCGATCTGCTCGGGCGAGCGCTTCATGATCCACACAGGTTTACCACGCCATTCGACCGTGAGTTTTTCACCTGGGTTCAAGGCAGAAATATCCACCTCAACGGCCGCACCGGCCGCTTTGGCACGTTCGGAAGGTTGAAAACTGCTGACGAAGGGGGTGGCCACAAAGCCGGCGCCTACGGCACCAGCGCAAGTGGAGGCAATCAGCCAAGTCCGCTTGCTGTTGTCGACTGGGGTGTCACTCATGGGAATCCTCTAGCGAGTCGTTATCAGGGTCAACCCGAGATTGTAGCGGAGTGAAACAGACAACCGACTTACAGCTCAATAGGCCTCAGGATGAATGGGTCACAATTCAACCCCCAACACACTATTGAGGATTTTTAATGTCATTTGCTCAAGAATTCAAAACATTTGCACTCAAAGGCAATGTGGTCGATTTGGCCGTAGGCGTCATCGTCGGGGCTGCGTTCGCCAAGATCGTGGACTCCTTGGTGGCCGACATCATCATGCCTTTGGTCAGCCTGGTCTTTGGCGGCCTCGACTTTGCCAATTACTACTTGGCCCTGTCGGGGCAAGCCGCCAACCTGACTTTGGCTGAGGCCAAAAAACTCGGCGCGGTATTTGCCTATGGCAACTTTGTCACTGTGGCTTTGAATTTCTTCATCTTGGCCTTCATCATTTTCGTGATGGTTCGCCAGATCAACCGCCTCAAGGCACGTCAGCCTGTTGATGCCGCCCCCGTCAAAGCCCCAGAGACACCTGAAGATGTGGTCTTGCTGCGTGAAATTCGCGACAGCTTGAAACACAAATCCTGATCACCCCAACCTCTGAGTTGGAAGTGAAACAACGCCTGGAGCTCAGTAGGCGTCTGTGACCCGATGCCGAGCCATGCGAATGGCTTGGACCATGCTGCTCGCATCGGCCTTTCCCTGGCCCGCCAAGTCCATGGCCGTGCCATGGTCTGGGCTGGTGCGGATCAAAGGCAAGCCCAATGTGACATTCACGCCCTGCTCCACACCCAAGTACTTCACCGGGATCAGGCCTTGGTCGTGGTACATGGCGATCACCACATCAAACTCGCGTTGACCATCCGCCCTTTGGCGTGCCCGCATGAAAACCGTATCGGGCGCAAAAGGACCCTGCACATCGATGCCCTCCGCGCGGGCCGCTGACACGCAGGGCTGCAAGATCTCGATTTCTTCTCGGCCAAACAGACCCCC
>JACDQO010000321.1 GCA_015657605.1 Limnohabitans sp.
GCACATTTTTTGTCAAATTCACGGGCCAAGATGTGGGCCATGTTGGCCGCGATGAAACTGGTGCCTGTGCCGCCTTTGCAACCCATGAAGGCCACCAACTGACCCGACCGGGGAGATGCGGCATCTGTGTCACCTGATGGCTGCGGGGGGGCGTTTTGGCGAATCAGGGCCGAGCGCTCGCTCAGCCTTTTGAGGCTTTGCGCGAGCTCATCCGGGTCGGGCGGCAGGGGCAAGACTTCGCGCACCCCGGCGCGCATGGCCCGCATCAGCATGGATTTGCTGTTGTCTTCGCTCAGCAGCAGCACGTTCAGCTGGGGGCGCTGCCTGAGCCATGTCTCCAATGCAGCCAAATCATCGCTCTCAGAGTTGCTTGGGCTGGCGGCGCTGTTGGGGTGCACAGGGCTGTCCAGCAGCACGATGGTGCCGGGTGGCGCGTTGTCCAGGGTTTGCAAGGGCTGCTGCAAACTCAGGCCTGGTGACCGCAACACGGCACTGGCCACAGGCAGGGCGTTTTGCTTCAAGCTGCTGCGCAGCGTACCCAGCAGGGTTTCGTTCGAGGCGATCACATGGATGGACATGGCATGGCCTTGTTCAGGGGGTCTTGGGCGTGCCAAAACCGACGTTGATGACAGGTGAGAGTGCAGCGGGGGTTTGAAAGCTTTGCTGGTAACGCGCCACGGCCGCGTCGGCAGAGACACCGTCTGTGTCGGCCACGGGCGCCGTGCTGGCGCGCAAGGGGCTGGGCAGGGCTTGCTGGGCTTGGGCGCGCTGCACCGCCAAGCCAAAGTGACGGTCGATCAGGCTGGGTGCGGTGGCGCAGCCAGAAAGTGCCAGTGTCAACAACAAGGTCTGAAGCCCGGTGCTCAGGCGCGGCCCATGGGGCGATGAGGGGTTGGCATGCATGGTGTGGTTCTCCTGGGTCAATCCGAGGTTTTGAGTGCAGGTGAGGATTCAGGCGTTGGCGCAGGCATGGCAGCAGGTGGTTTGCCTTCCAGCTGGCCGTTCCAAAAGTATTCGCTGCGGCTGGGCTGGATGTAGCTGTCGGTGGGCAGGGCGTAGTTGCTGGGCAGGGCCCGGGCCAAGCGGGGTGTCACCACAAACAAGAGCTCTGACTTGTCGGTCTGAAAAGCCGTGCTGCGAAACAAGGCCCCCAAAATCGGCAGTTCGCCCAAAATCGGAAAAGCCTTGATGGTCTGCGTCACATTGTTTTTGACCAAGCCGCCAATCGCAAAGCTCTCGCCGTCGCGCAGCTGCACGGTGGTGGACGCCCGCCGGGTGGTGATGGTGGGCAACAAACTGGTTTGCCCGCCCAAACCTTTGACCGTGGTGCCCAATTGCGCCAACTCGGAGACTTCGGGTGTCACGCTCAGGTTGATCAAGCCGTCCTCCAGCACCGTGGGCAAAAAGCGCAAGCCCACACCGAATTCCTTCTCTTGCAAGGTGATCGAGGTGCCACCGGCAGCATTGGTTTGGGGCACGGGGATGTAAATTTTTCCGCCCGCTAAAAACGAACCCTCTTGACCGCTGATGGCGGTGATGGTGGGTTCGGCCAGGACTTTGACCAAGCCTTTTTTCATCTCAGCGGTCAGTGTGATGGTCGTCAGGCCGTTGGCGCGGGCGGTGGTCAGTGATGTGGCGCCGGCGCTGAGCAGTTGAGACAACAAATTGACCGAGGTGTTGCCCATGGTGCGGGTCAGGTTGATGTCCACCCCCAATTCGTCGAGCAAGGTTTTAGAAACCTCGGCCACCTTGACTTCGAGCATGACTTGTTGCGTGCCGTGCACGCTCAGCAGGTTGATGACTTTTTTGTTGCCATTGAAGGCTTCGGTCAGGGCCATCAGGCGCTGCACCTTCATGCCATCGCTCACGCGCCCGCTCAGCACCAGGCTGTCGGCCACGCTGTCCACACGCAGGTTTTCGGCGCTGGGCACGTATTCGCGCAGTTTGGCGTGCAGGCTGTCGGTGTCTGCCCCCACGGTGATGTCGCGCAAGGTGGTGCTGCCTTGAGCGGTCCACACCAGCAAATTGGTGTGCCCTGACTTTTTGCCCAGCAGGTAAATTTCGCGTGGGTTGATCAGCACCACATCGGCCACGTCGGGGTTGCCCACCGACAAGCGCTCGGCCTTTTCAGGCAGTTGCAGCAGCATCGACTTGCCCGCCGTCAAGCGCAGGGGGGCCGCCATTTGCACGGGACCTTGGGTTTGCACCTCGGGTTTGCTGGACACTTTGCCGTTGACGGGCAGCTTGGCGATGGTCGCGGTCACGGCGTTCAGGTTCACCGCTGGGTTGGCCCATGCCGATGGCCCCCCCACAAGCCCCAAGCTGAGTGCCAACACCCATGCATGATTCGGAAAGCGGATCGGTTCGGTTTTCAACGCGGCCAATTTTTTTTCAGGCATGGTGTTTATTCCTCTGAGACAGACAAGCCGCGGATGACTTCCAGCCGCACGTTTTCAGGCGTGACCGCAGGAACGGGTGGCGAGATGGGGCGACTGGTGCGTGGGCGGGGTGACACGGCTTTGTTGCCTGTGACTACAGTGGTGGCCGAGGCCACCACGATGGGGGCACGCGGCAGCAAGTCCAGCTTGCGCGCACCGGTGGTTTGCACAGGCAAGTTGTCGCTGTGGCTGCGCAGCACCAAAGACAAAGTACCCACGCTGCGGGCCAGATCAATCTGCTCGGCCTGTTGCGGGCTCACCTGCAAAGTCACCGCATTGACCACGCGGGGTTTGCTCTCGTTGGTGGAGACGTCTTGCGCCACGGCCAGCACTTGGATGCGTTCAATCAAAATTTTCGAGACCGGTTGATTCTCAGCATCTGGCGTATTGACCATCACGTCCACGTAGCTACCCGGCAGGGCGAAACCGGCAACACCCATGATTTCATTCACCTTCACGGTGACTGCACGTTGCCCCGGGGCCAGCACCGAAGACAGGCCGCCTTTTTCGCCCATGGGCGCCAATTTGCTTTGCAGCAAGGGCTCGCCGCGCAGCATGGGCGTGCGAATGACCCTGCCGACCGCTTGGTCCAGGGTGGTCAATGGGCCTTGAATGGCCGCGGCTCTGGGCCAGTCCAGGGTTTGCAGCATGTCGGGTTGAAGTCGCGTGCCCATGGCCAGGTCACGTTCGACCACGATCACTTGAAAGGTGTTGGCGGTGGCTTGTTGCTGCAACCAGCTGGCGGCATAGGCCGCAGCGGCCAAACCCAGCGCCAAGGCCAGCAACAGCGCGCCCATGGGTCGAATGTTTCTCATGACAATGAGTCCTTAAATGGGCTTTGAAATCAGGACAAAGGCCAGCGCTGCAGCGCATGCACAGCGGTGCCCGCGCCAATGGCCAGCGCGTAGGGCAGGCGTGTGGTGCCCACCGGAAAAGCGGTGCGCGCCATGCTGGGCCCGTGTTGGCGACTGAGCCAAAGTTGCGTCAAGCCGGCGCACGCGTGTGCAGTGATTGACGCAGTTGACCGCTGAACACCGCCCAAGCGATGGACAGCAAACCCCCGGCCAGCAAGATGAGCAGGTTGACCCACAGCATGTCGGGATGGCCCACAAACAGGCCTGTAGCGGCAGCCAGTTTCACATCGCCAGCACCCACCGTGCGCAGCAAATACAACACCCAAAACCCCAAAAAACCCACCATGCCCCCCGCCAGCGCCGACCCCAAGCCGATGCCGTGCGGCGACAGCGACAGCCCAAGGGCTGTCAAGCCACCCCACAACACCACGGTGTTGGGAATTCGGCGCGAAGCGGTGTCGTGCCACATGGCCACCAAAAGCATGGCGGCCAGTGCGGCCAGGTGTGTCCAGTCAAACAGGCTGAGGGGCATGGGTGTTTCTCAGAACGTAAGTCAGCGTATCAAACGATTGCAGCTGCAACACGTGTGAAAACGGCATTGAGAGAGCCGCCCAGTGCTGTGACAGTTGCGACGATCGCGCCCCCGATCAGCGCAGCCAGCAAGCCATATTCGATGGCCGTTGCGCCCTCTTCATCGGCCCAAAAAGTTTTGAAAGATTGAGATAAGTTTTTCATGTCGCTAACTCCAAAGTTGAAAGGTAGAGGAGAACTGCAAGTCTTTGGGTTGTCCTAGGCGGATTGCTCCAGCCCGCAACAGCCCAGTGGCCTTGCATCGGCTTTGAACTTTCAAAGCCGACAGGCCAATGTAAAAAAAAATCTGTCAATGGCTCGGTATGCCACCGCACCAAAAGGCGCATGTGTGTTGGTTTTGCACAGGGGTGTGAGGCAGCGCACAGAGGCACCCGAAGACGCTCTTTATGGTCAAAGCTTTCCAAATGGTCTTGACGTTTCAGTTTCAGGAGCTTGCCCATGAACAGGTTTTCACAAACACCAGGTCGTGCGATCCCGCCTAAAAACCAACGCGGCGTGGCCGTGGTCGAATTCGCGCTCATCTTGCCCATCCTTTTGCTGTTGCTGGTAGGCACCATCGATGCGAGTTTGGCGCTCTACGACAAGGCCGTGATCACCAACGCCAGCCGTGAGGGCGCGCGCGCGGGCATCGTGGCGCGTAGCCCGTCGCTCACCGACGCGCAAATTCAGCAGATCGTCCAAAACTACCTTCAAGGTGCTTTGGTCAGTTTGGGGAGCACTTCGGCACTGCCCGCAGTGCAGATCCAAAAGGGCATTTGGAACGGTGACCCGACATTGCAAGTCACGGTGCGTTACACCTTTCAAGGTGTGGGTTTGGGCAGTTTGTTTGACAGCTTGGGCAAGCCTTGGGTGTTGCAGTCCAGCACCTTGATGGTCTACGAATAAGGGGTGCCGAGATGAAAAAAATCAAGGGTTCTGCAATACACCAAAAAGGCGCTGTCACAGTGTTGGTGGCGCTCACGCTGCCGGTGCTCTTGGGTGTGGGGGCTTTGGCGGTGGACTTGGCCTATCTGCATGTGGTGCGCAACGAGTTGCAAAACGATGCGGACGCCGCTGCCATGGCCGGGGCGCGCAAACTCTACATCAAGGGGGCTTCGGCGCTCGATTGGGCGGGCGCTGCCACCACGGCCAAAGATGCCATCGTCCTCAACCGTGCAGCGAACCATGCACTGGCCGACGGTGATGTGCTCACAGGCTATTGGGACACGACCCAAGCCACACCGGGTTTGGAAACCTCACTCAATAAGCCGGGTGCCACGTACGCGCCTGCTGTGCAGGTGAGCTTGGGCAAAAGCGGTGTCGAAAACGAAGGACCAGTGCGGACTTTTTTGGCCAGCATTTGGGGTATCTATGCCAAGCCGGTGCGGGTCACAGCGGTGGCGGGTGTGAACAGTCCGTCCAGCGCCGCTTTGGCCTTTCCGCTGGCCATTGCACAGTGCATGTACCAAAAGCACTGGGACCTGAGTACCCAGCCCCCCAGACCCATGATCGACCCCGAAACCAACCAAGCTTTTGTGTTTGAAATCGCAAGAGAAAAGTCGCCCGACCCTTGCGCCAATGGCCAGTGGACAGCCCTCAATTTCGAGGGCAAAGGGGCCAATTTGATCGACGACATCATTGCGCACAAGCCGTCCCTTTTTGAGCCCCCGCCTCCGATGCTGTCGATCGGGGACAAGGTGACTTTTGAGAGCGGCAGCAAAACCAGTTTGTACTCAGAGGTGCAAAAGTGCATCGGTGCTGCAAGCTTTCCCTGCAATTTGGTGGTGTTGCCCATCGTTGATCAAGTGGTGGCAGGTGAGAGCGCCACGATCAGAGGCTTTGCTTGCATGAAGTTGTTGGCGGCCGAAGGCGGGAGCAAAAAATACATCTCAGCCCAGATGAGCAACGAATGTCCCCCCCCGCCTTCCGGGGGTATTGGTCCGAATTACGGCGTCATTTCACCACCGAGTTTGTTCAAGTGAAGCAGATCGCAACATCCGGCGTACTTGTGGTTTTTTCGAGCGAATGCAAGCCAATGGGTATAGACCTTTGTGCACACACCAACAGGCCGGAAGGTCAATGGACATCTTGTTATTTAGGCTTGAGCATCAAGCCATGGTTTGAACTGCAGTACCTGCAGTGACCTTCAACTTTGGAGACAAGCATGTTGAACCCCCATACCATCCAGACCCCCCGCACATTGCCCGCCCCCTTGGTCAGCGCGCCTGAATTGCAGGCCTTGTTGCATGGGCATTTTTTGGATTCAGAGGCGAATGCCGATCATGGGAATGCCGAAGCCTCAGAGTGGCGTTCAAACGGCATGGCAACTGGCAAGACAGTTTTGCCAGACAACCTGATTTTGTCGTCCTTGTCGGCCGCTGAGTTGGCCAATTTGGCCCCTTTCCTCGAACGCATGACCTTGACCACAGGGCAGGTCATCGGCCAGCCGGGTCAGGCCTTGCAGCATGTTTATTTTCCCTTGAGTTGCAGCTTGTCCTGGGTGTCGCACACAGCCGATGGCGAGTCCGACGAGCTGGCCTTGGTGGGGCGCGATGGCCTGATCGGGGTGCCCTTGGTGTTGGGTGGCGCGGCCATGCAGCACACGGTGCAAGTGCAATGTGGCGGGGAGGCCTTGCGCATGGGTGCCGATGTGTTTGTGCGGCAAATGTCTGCGCAGTCGCGCCTGCACAAATTGGCATTGCTTTATGTGCAATGGCAAATGGGGCAGATGGCACAAAGCATTGTGTGCAGCCGTCACCATGCTGTGTCTGAGCGCCTGAGCCATTGGTTGCTGAGCAATGCCCAAGGTGCCAACACCCAAGAGTTGCGCGTCACGCACGAAACCATTTCGCACATGTTGGGTGTGCGGCGCGAATCGATCACCCAAGCCGCAGGACGATTCCAAGCAGCCGGCTGGATCGCCAACAGCCGAGGCAAGATCACCCTGAAGGACCCGGAGGGCTTGCGTGCCATGGCCTGCGAGTGCCAGGCGCGCAGTCAGCAGGAATCCAAGCGCTACCTTCAGCAGCTGGCCCAATTGGCTCGGCCTGCGACATCGAATGGCGAGGTGAGCCATGCTTCCGAATCCTTGGCATTGACGCCCTATGGCATGCCCACAGATGAGCAGATGTCGCTGGAGGGCGATTTGCAAAAGTATGTCGATGCCTATGACTTTGCGCCGGTGGGCTTTGTCACCTTGGATGCGCAAGGGCGGATCCTTCAGACCAATTTGGCGGGCGCGATCTTGTTGGACATTCAGCGCTCGCAATGCCAGCACCATGCCTTTTCTGATTTTTTGGCGGACGAATCTCAGGTGGATTTCTCACGTTTTCACCATGAGGTCTTGGGTGGCCAGTGCCGTCGCCACTGCGTGGTTCAGCTCACGGCCACGGCGCACCGCAGCGCTTTGCAGGTGCGGATCGACGCCACGGTGGACGAGTGGGGTGTTGAAAACCGGATGGTGCTGATCGATGTGACCGATCAAGCCCCATGGGCGACCGGGCGCGATCCGCATTGGCCGGGCGAAGCCAAGCCTGCGGCTTTGGACAATCCGCTGCGACGCATGTGAGGCTGTGCCGGGTCTGGCGTGTCCTGGGCAAGACACAGTTGCCCTAGGGCTTGGCTAAGATAGGCGGTATGAAAAACCGTCAATTGGCCTCTTTCTCTGTCAGCGCCCTGGGCCTGGGCTGCATGAACCTCAGCCATGCGTATGGCGCACCCGTGTCGGCCCAGCAAGCCGAACGCGTGCTGCTCACCGCCTTGGACCAAGGCGTGACTTTTTTTGACACCGCCGCTTTGTATGGCTTTGGCACCAACGAAACCTTGGTGGGCCAAGTGATGAAGCCGCATCGGCAGAAGTTCACATTGGCCAGCAAATGCGGGATGCAAGGGGTTGAGCAAAGCGATGGCAGCAAGGTGCGCGTGATCGACGGCCGGCCCGAGACCATCAAAAAGACCTGTGAGGATGCGCTGCGCCGTTTGCAGACCGATGTGATCGACCTGTATTACCTGCACCGCTGGGACAAGAAAGTGCCGATCGAAGACAGTGTGGGCGCTTTAAGTGATTTGGTGCGCCAAGGCAAGATCCAGACCATTGGATTGTCCGAAGTGTCGGCGGGCACCTTGCGCAAAGCGCACGCGGTGCATCCGATTGCGGCTGTGCAAACCGAATATTCGCTGTGGACGCGCAACCCCGAGATCGCGGTGCTGCAGGCTTGCCGCGACTTGGGTGTGACCTTTGTGGCTTTCAGCCCGGTGGCGCGGGGCTTTTTGTGCGGTGCGGCTTTGGACGTGACCGCTTTCGACGCCAAGGACATCCGCCGAGGCATGCCGCGCTTTGCGCCCGAGAACTATGCCGCCAATTTGAAGCTCTTGCCCGCTTACCAGGCGCTCGCACAAGAGGCTGGGTGCAGCCCCTCGCAGCTGGCACTGGCTTGGCTGCTGCACAAGGGCGAAGACATCATTCCGATCCCCGGCACCACCTCGGTCGATCACCTGCTGGACGATTTGGCGGCGGTGGATGTGAAGCTGGATGCGGGTTTGATGGCGCGCTTGGACGCCCTCATCAACCAGAACACGGTGGCCGGTAACCGTTACAACGCGCAGGCCAACAGCGAGGTGGATACCGAGGTGTTTGGCTGATTTTGGTTAAGGGGGGCTGGTTAAGGCTGGAAGCGGACGATCACAGCAGGTATGTGGCCTTGTGGTGCCCCTAACGGACAGCAACCACCATCTCTACATTCAAGAGCGTGCTGGTTTTGTAGTCTCGGCCAAGCCCGCGTTCCGGGGTCGGGTCAATCGCAAAGTCAAGGCTCTTTCGCCTGAATTCGATCATGACTTCTGGGTAAACCGATTCGGTCACTCGCACTTCAACGCCGGTAAATGTGCGTCTGAATTTCCTAATTTCTATGGGTACGAACAGCATCATCGGGCTAGGAGAGCTGGCGATTGAAATTTGACCAGATACATTGCCCTGCATCTGTTCAACCAACAAGCCTTAGGTGCGCTGAAACACGGAACGATCATCCAATTGCGGCGATGATGAAATTGCAAAAATGAAAGGGTTTTATCCCAGCACACCCTGTTGAAAACCATCACGGAGCAAAACCATGAACTTGCCGATCGCCATGACATTTCAGCGCGCCCCGACCCCTTTCCCACATTTCATGCCGCTGGATCCGGCGCGCACGCAGTTCAGCCATGGCCCAAACAACCACCCGGGCTCGCTGCCCCGCGTCGCTGTGCTGCACCAGGGTCATGTGGACAACCACCATGCCTTGCGCGCTCAATTGCAAGAACGCGGTTACCCCTTTGAGACCAACAGTGACGGCGAACTCATCGCGCACCTGATCGACGCCATCCACCCAGGCAATCCTGTGCAAGCCGTGCAGCGCGCCATGTCCCTGCTGCAGGGGCAAAGCACGTTTGCGGTGCAATTTCACGACCATCCTTATCGTCTGATCACTGCCCAGTCAGGCAACGCACAAACGCCCAGCCAATTGATCGATATGAGGGGCTGAAGCCTGCAAAAAAGTGTGAGGGAATAGAGACATGAGCTGATGTCTCGCATTGCACGAATGCCAAGCATGGGCACTGTGGTCGGCATGGGGTTTGCAGATCTGATCGGCCGCTTCCGCAGCAAAGCACGAATAGCTTCCCAACTCACCCACAAAATAAAGGCCCCGAAGGGCCCTTGCTTTTGTGTGTGTCGCTCAGCCCGCGTCAGGCTGCTGCCCCGGCGCAGCTTTTTGAAAGGCCTCCAGTTCCAAGCAGGCTTTTTCCACCGCCATGATGTGTGGCCATTGCGTCAGGTCCACATTGAAGCGGCGAGCGCTTTCAACCTGTGGGACCAGGTACACATCGGCCAACGTGGGCGTGTCGCCAAAGCTGAAGCGCCCACGCCGTGAATCGGCCGCGATCAGGGCTTCGTAGGCGTCAAAGCCTGAGCTGATCCAGCTGGCGCACCAGGCGTTGATGGCGTCTTCGTTGGCGCCGAATTGTTTGCGCAGCGTTTGCAACACGCGGCGGTTGTTGAGGGGGTGGATGTCACAACCCACCATGGCCGCCAGCGCGCGCACATGGGCGCGGTCGTCCGCGCCTGCAGGCAGCAGGGCGGGCGTGGGGTGTTTTTCTTCCAACCATTCGATGATGGCCGGCGATTGGATCAGCACCTGCTTACCGGTGTCGAGTGCGGGCACCATTTGCTGGGGGTTGACCGACTTGAAGGCATCGCCTTGCTGTTCATCGACACGCAGGTCCACCGCCGTATAGTCGGTGGCGATGCCTTTGAGGTTGAGCGCGATGCGCAGGCGGTGCGAGGTGCCGCTTCTGAAAAAACTGTAGAGCTTCATGGGTTTACGCCGCAGCGCCGATGGTCAATGAAAGTTCGGCCACGCCTTCAACGCGGCCAGTGATTTTGTCACCGGTCACCACCGCGCCAACGCCTTCGGGTGTGCCGGTGTAGATCAGGTCACCAGGCTGCAGGTGGTAGTAGGTGGACAGGTCGGCGATGATTTCGCGGATGTTCCAGATCAGCTTGTCCACGTTGGACGACTGCTTGGTGATGCCGTTGACTTCGAGGGCAATCGCGCCGTTTTCGATCACCACGCCGGGCATGGGCACGATCTCGGAGCATACCGAGCCTTGCTCGATGTCCTTGCCCGTGTCCCAAGGGCGGCCTTTGTCGCGCGCCACCAGCTGCAGGTCGCGGCGGGTCATGTCCAAGCCTGCGCCGTAGCCATAGACCAGCTCATGCGCTTGGGCTTCGCTCACGCGGAAACCTGCTTTGCCAATCGCCAGCACCAGCTCCATCTCGAAGTGGTAGTTGTTGGTGCGGGGTGGGTAGTCGACCACAGCAACACGGTCCACGCCACTTTCGACCAAGGTCTGTGGCGACTTGGTGAAGTAGAACGCCTGCTCGACGCTCTTGTCGACAGGGCGGCCCATTTCCACGGCGTGTGCATGGTAGTTGCGGCCCACGCAGAAGATGCGGTTGATCGGGAAACGCTCTTGTTGGCCCCGGATGGGCAGGGAGGGAACGGCGGGAGGGGTGAAGAGGTAAGAAGTCATGGGTTCCATTGAAAGAAAGTCAACCGCGGTTTTCGTACACACCCAGCTTGCGGTGTAGCGGCGATTCGTCGGCAATAAAGATGAAAGCGGGTTGGTTCGCGTTCAGGTTTTTCAGCGTCACAGCTTCGTAGCCGGGCGCGCAGCAGGTGTCGGCCTCAAGCAGGGTGAAGGTGCTGGCCACGATCTGTGCTTGCACAGCGCCTTCAATCACATGGAACACCTGCGCGGGCGAGCGGGCTGGCAAGCGCAGGGTTTGGCCGGGGCGCAGCATCAGGGCGTAAAAGCCCAAAATGTTTTCTGCATCACCACCTGTTTCGGGGTTGGTGTAGGTCACCTGCACCTGTTCCAAACCGGCATCGTCAGAGGCCAGCGATTCGAGCGCGGCCTTGGCGTCTTTCCAGGCGTAACGCAGCATGGGGTAAGCCTTCTTGCTGCGCTCAAACACATGTGAGGGCACCACGCCGCCACGGGCGTACTGCTTGTCGCCTTGGCCGGGCACCACGGTCTGGCGGTCGCCGTTGATGTGGTAGCTGGCTTCCATGTAATAGACCAAGGGCAGGTCCAGCACATCCAGCCAGATCACAGGCTCGGTGCCGTCGTGGCCGTGTTCGTGCCATAGGCCTGTGGGCGTCAGGATCAAATCGCCTCGGCTCATGGGACATTTCGCGCCGTCCACCGTGGTCCAGGCGCCTTCGCCTTCCACCACCATGCGCACCGCGTTGGGTGTGTGGCGGTGACTGGGAGCCCATTCGCCGGGCATGAGCAGCTGCATGCCCAAATACATGGCAGCAGAGGCCTGCATTTTGTCGAGGCCGTGGCCGGGGTTGGCCAGCACCAGCACGCGGCGCTCGGCTTTTTCAATCGGGGTCAACTCGCCCGCCTTGAGCAGCAGGGGCTTGATGTCTTTGTAAGCCCAGCAAGTGGGCTGGGTTTGGCGGGTGGGCACTTTGGGCGGCAGCACGCCACGCAGGCTGGGCCAGAGCGGCACCAGGTTCACGTTGCGCAGATCCTGCACATAGTCTGCGGGCAGGTCTTCGATTCGGCCGAGGTCATTCATGAGTGTGTCTCCGTTTTATTCAGTTGTGCTGTGCGGCGTCGAGGCAGTTGCCCACGTTCCAGCCGTATAGCCATGCCATCGCATCATAAAAGCGCTCGGGGCTGCGGCCGCGCCACAGGTCGTTGCGCACCAAGCGCTCCACACCTTTGGCGTGGTAGATGCGGCCCATCTCGCGGCTCGAGAGCACGATGCGGGCCGTGCGGGCCACGCGGGCACGTTGGTACATGTCCAGTGCTTTTGGCCAGTCGTTCTGGTGCACGCGCAGCGCTTCACCAAGGGTCACGGCGTCTTCCATCGCCATGCAAGCGCCTTGGGCCATGTATTGGGTGGTGGGGTGGGCTGCGTCGCCCAGCAAGGTCACTCGGCCATAGGTCCACTGGCCAATCGGCTCGCGGTCGGCGGTGGCCCAGCGCTTCCAGGTCTTGGGCAGGTCGATCAATTGGCGCGCTTGGGGCTGATGCCTTGAAAGTAGCTTTGCACTTCTTCTTTGCTGCCGTCTTTGACGCCCCATTCTTCTTGCTCGCGGCTGTGGAAGGTCACCACCACGTTGTATTGCTCGCCGCCGCGCAGGGGGTAGTGCACCAAGTGGCAGTTGGGGCCCACCCAGATGGCGGCGGCGTTCCATTGCAGGTCTTCGGGAAAGTCTTTTTTCTCGACCACAGCGCGGTACACCACATGGCCCGTGACGCGGGCCGGGTCGCCCACAAACTGCTCTCGCACCACCGACTTGACGCCATCGGCCCCGATCAGCGCGCAACCCTTGAATGCCTTGCCGTTTTGGTCCCAGACAGTCACGCTGTGGTCGTCTTGTTCGATGCGCACCACACGGGTGCTGGTGTGGAACTGCACTTGGCCGGTTTCTTGCGCGGCCTCGAGCAAGGACAAATGCACATCGGCGCGGTGGATCACGGCATAAGGGTTGCCAAAGCGCTGACGGAATTTCTCGTCGGTGGGGATCTTGCCGACCTGGTACTCGTCGATCGCGTCGTGCATCACCATGAAGTCGGTGTAAACGGCGCGGCCACGGGCTTTGTCGCCAACGCCCAAAGCGTCAAACGCATGAAAGCCGTTGGGGCCAATCTGGATGCCCGCACCGATCTCGCCGATTTCGGGGGCTTGTTCCAGCACGGTGACGGCAAAGCCTTGGCGCACCAGGGCGAGGGCGGCTGCCAGGCCGCCAATGCCACCGCCAGCGACGATGACGGGAAGTTGAGTGGGCGCAGTGCTCATGGGAACTCCAGCCAATGAAGTTGAAAAAGTGACGAGATTATATGCATGCATATTAATTTTGAAAAGCCTTGGAAGATTCACTGATAGCGATGTGCTGTAAACCGACTAGAATTTCCCGACCGCCCGGTTGGTTAATTCGAGTTGACTGGGTTTGAACCTCACAGAAAGCGTTGACCCATGTCCCAAGTCCTGCAAAGTTTCATCGGTGGCCAGTGGATCGGCCAGCAAGGCGCGCAAGCCCTGCGCAGCGCCCTCAACGGCCAGACGGTTTACCAAACCCATGCCGAGGCGATTGATTTTGGTGACGCGGTGCACTACGCCCGCACCGTGGGCTTGCCCAATTTGCTCAAGCTGGACTTTCAAGAACGCGCCCAACGTCTCAAGGCCCTGGCCAAGTACTTGGGTGAGCACAAAGAGCTGCTGTACGCCATCTCGGCCACACCGGTGCCACACGGGCCGACAGCTGGGTGGACATCGAAGGCGGCGCGGGCACTTTGTTTGCCTATTCGGGTATGGGCAGCAACGAGCTGCCCAGCGGCAACCTGATCCACGAAGGCCCGGCCTTCCCATTGGGCAAAAAAGGCGGCTTTGCGGGCACACACATTCTGGTGCCACGCGGCGGCATCGCGGTGCACATCAACGCCTTCAACTTCCCCATCTGGGGCCTCTTGGAAAAGTTCGCGCCCAGCTTTTTGGCCGGTATGCCCTGTATCGGCAAACCCGCATCGTCCACCAGCTACCTGACCGAGGCCATGGTGCGTTTGGTGGAGCAATCGGGCATCTTGCCTGCCGGCTCGCTCCAGCTGGTGATCGGCTCCACGGGTGACCTGCTCGACCGCCTGAACGGCCAAGACGTGGTGACTTTTACCGGCTCGGCAGACACCGCCGCCATGCTGCGCGTGCACCCCAATGTGATCAAGCACAGCATTCCGTTCAACGCCCGAAGCCGACTCGCTCAACTGCGCCATCCTCGCACCCGATGTCACGCCCGATGACGAAGAGTTTGATTTGTTTGTGAAAGAAGTCGCCCGCGAGATGACCGTCAAAGCCGGCCAAAAATGCACCGCGATCCGCCGCGCCATCGTGCCGCGCCAGCACCTCGATGCCGTCGCCGAAAAGCTCAAGGCCCGTCTGGCCAAAGTGGTGGTGGGCGATCCATCGGTCGAGGGCGTGAAGATGGGGGCCTTGGCCTCGCATGCGCAACAGGCTGACGTGGCCGAGCGCGTGGCGCTGCTGCGCCAAAGTGCCGAGCTGGTGTTTGGCGGCGGTGCCGATTTCAGCCCAGTGGGGCAGGGCGTTGAAGGCGGTGCCTTCTTCCAGCCCACGCTGCTGTTGTGCCAAAAGCCTTTGCACACCGACAGCGTGCACGACGTCGAAGCCTTCGGTCCCGTGAGCACGCTCATGCCGTACGACGGCATCGATGAAGCCTTGCAACTGGCCGCACGCGGGCTGGGCAGTTTGGTCGGCACGCTGGTCACCAAAGACCCGCAAATCGCGGCCCGCATTATCCCGGTGGCCGCAGCCTTGCACGGCCGCCTGCACATCCTGGACCGCGAATCGGCGGTTGAATCCACCGGCCACGGCTCGCCCCTGCCGCCGCTCAAGCACGGTGGCCCTGGACGACGCCGCGGGGGTCGGAAGAACGTCGGGCGGCAGTCCGGCGACCGTCGAAGCCACCTGA
>JACDQO010000322.1 GCA_015657605.1 Limnohabitans sp.
ACCATGTGCATCGGCGGCGGTCAGGGCATTGCCGCGATTTTTGAACGCATGTGATGCCCTGGGGTCCCGGTGCGTGCGCCGGGATCACCGCAAAACAAAAGAGCCCGGTGTTTTCACACCGGGCTCTTTTTTGGGGTCAACACATCATTCAGTTTTTTGGCGCAGGTTCGTCCAAAAAACCCTCCGAGCGCAGCGTGACCACCAGCGTGTCGCGCCAGCCCCCTGGCAGCTCGGGTTGGATGGGGGTGGTCTCGTGGATCACGCGGCTGTCGTCGAGCAACAGCACCGACCAAGGCTCACTCAGGGTAAAGCGCTGGCCTCTTGGGCTGTCCATGTCAAACACCCGGGTCTCGCCGCCCTTGATGCCGTGGCGCCCGATCAAAAACACCGCCACCCAGTTCACGCCGTCGCGGTGTGCGCCCTCGGGTGTGGGGCGGCCAATGCCGTCGGTGGTGTCGATGCGGAACTGGTGGGCTTCGGTGTACCAAGTTTGTACACCCTGCGCGGCAGAGGCGATCGCGCCCAACCAACACAAGATTTTTGCCAAGCAGCGGTCTGCACCACGGGCGCGGCCATGGGTTCAAACCAGCGCTGCATGCCGCCGTGCAAGGCGTTGTAAGACACCGGCTGCCAATGGGCCCGGTGGGGGGTGGCCTTGACCTGGTGGTCTGACACTTCAAAACTGGCATGGCGGCGCCGACGGTAGCGGCCACCGTCTTTGAGGTACTGGTCAGGGGGCAAATCATCCCAGCTGGACTGCAAAGCCTTCAAAGCATCGAGTGGGACACCCGCCAAAGCGCAAACGCTGGCCGCGCCCAGCACTGCAAAGCCCTGATCTGCCAGCGTGGCATTCAGCAGATCAGGTGAGGTCAGGGGCGGCTGCAGCGTTTGTTGGGGCATGAAAACTTCCGGGATATCGGAGAAAAACGGCAAGCATAACCCGACCCGCAAAGCGCCTTGCCCAAGGGCCTACGGCTTCAGGCGTAACGCTGGCTGGCCAGTTTGGCGCCTTCGGCCAGCGCCTTGAGTTTGGCTTCGGCAACAGCCCTGCTCATGGGGGCCAGGCCGCAGTTGGTGCAGGCGATCAGCCGGTTCTTGGGCACGAACTGCAAAGCGCGGCCAATCGTGTCAGCGATTTCTTCGGGCGTCTCAATCGCCGGGTTGGCCACGTCGATCACGCCGACCATCACGTCTTTGCCCTCCAGCAACTTCATCATCTCCATCGGCACATGCGAGTGCATGCACTCCAAGCTGACCTGCTGGATGCTGCTCTTGGCCAAGGCTGGGAAGACTTTTTCGTACTGGCGCCACTCTTGGCCCAAGGTTTCTTTCCACTTGTTATTGGCTTCGATGCCGTAGCCGTAGCAAATGTGCACGGCCGTGGTGCAGGTCAGGCCGCGCGCGGCCACTTCCAGCGCCTTGACGCCCCAATCGGCCGCGTCGTCCATGTAGACGTTGAAAGCGGGTTCGTCGAACTGGATGATGTCCACGCCGTCGGCTTGCAGCGCCAGCGCTTCTTGGTTCAGCAACTCGGCAAAGGCCATGGCCATCTTGACCTTGTCACCGTAAAAGCGGTCGGCCACGGTGTCCACAATGGTCATCGGGCCGGGCAAGGTGAATTTGAGTTTTTTCTTGGTGTGGGCACGGGCCAGCTGGGCTTCGAAGGCGTGCACGCGGCCCTTCAGGCGCAGCGGCGCGATGACCTGCGGCACCTGCGCGTCGTAGCGGTTGTTGCGGATGCCCATGGTGACCTTGTTCACAAAGTCGATGCCTTCGACCTGCTCCACAAAGCCGTGCACAAAGTGCTGGCGGGCTTGTTCGCCGTCACCGATCACGTCCAAACCTGCGTCTTCTTGCGCTTTGATCCACAGCAGCGTGGCGTCGGCTTTGGCTTGCTGCAACTCAGGGCCCTGTGTGGTCCACTGGGGCCAGAGTTTTTCGGTCTCGGCCAGCCAAGCGGGTTTGGGCAAGCTGCCAGCAATTGCGGTGGTGAACATGTCAAAAATCCTAAATATAAAAAAATCAAAGCGCCGAGTTTGCCGCCAATCCAAATTCTTGGGCGAGCAACTCGTAAGAGCGCATTTGCGCTGCAGGGTCATGTGTCCAGGTGATGACCACCAACTCTTGCACCTCCAGCCGCGCGGCCAGTTGGCGTAATTTGCGGCCCACCGTGGCGGCCGAACCGATCAAGGCCCCTTCACGCAGGCGTTCCAGCGCAAAATGCTCGGCTGGGCTGTAGTCGCGGGCCGCTTCTTCGGGTGGTAACAACGCTCCGATGCGGCCCAGGTTGCGGTCCATCTTCCAGCGGGCACGGCTCTCGAACAGGCGCAGTGCTTCTTCGTCGGTGTCAGCGGCCAAGGCCCAGACGCACAGGGCGGCGTGGGGCTTGGCCAAGCCCGCGCTCGGCCGGAAGGTTTCGCGGTAGATCTCCAGGGCTACATCAGCACCCTGACCGTCGGTGATGAAATAGGCAAAGGCGTAGGGCAGCCCCAAATGCGCCGCCAGCTGAGCGCCATAGTCCGAGCTGCCCAACATCCACACGGTGGGTGCAGTCTCTGACAGCGGGTAGGCGAACACGTTGTGCCCCGGGTGCCCGGGCGGCAGGTTGTGACCACTCACCCAAGCTTGCATTTCCATGACCTGCTGCGGAAAACGCTCGGACGCATGGCGGTCGGGGTTGAGCAACTGCGCGGTGCGCCCATCGCTGCCCGGCGCGCGGCCAACACCCAGGTCGATGCGACCGGGCGCCAAGGCGTCCAGCACCCGAAACTGCTCGGCCACCTTGAGCGCCGAGTAATGGGGCAGCATCACGCCCGCGCTGCCGATGCGGATGCGCTGGGTGCGGGCGGCAATGGCGGCCATCAAGACTTCGGGGGCGCTGCCCACGATGCTGGGGTGGCTGTGGTGCTCACTGACCCAAAAGCGGTCATAGCCCCAAGCCTCGGCCTTTTGCGCCAGCGCCAAGGTTTGTCGGATGGTCGTGTCTTGGCCGCGCCCGGAGGCGGCAGCGGATTGGTCCAGGATAGAAAGTCTCAGGCTCATTCGGGTGTGGATGGGTTCATGGGATCAAGCCTTAGCAGGAGCGCCCAACGCGGCCATTTCGGCCTCTTGCAGTGCCCGCCACATGACTTTGCCGCTGCCGCTCTTGGGCAGAGCGTCGACAAAACTCACGGCGCGGGGCATTTTGTAAACGGCCATGTTCTCACGGCACCAGTCGATGATGTCTTGCTCAGACACTTGGCCTTTGTGGTCTTGCCGCAAAACCACCACCGCCTTGACCGACTCGCCCCGGTAGGCGTCTCGGGTGGCGATGATGCAGGCCTCTTGAATCGCTGGATGACGGAACATCAGGGCTTCGACCTCGGCGGGCCAGACCTTGAAACCGCTGGCGTTGATCATGCGTTTTAAACGGTCGGTCATGAAGAAATAACCCTCTTCATCCACCCGGCCCATGTCGCCCGAGCGGAAAAACAGATGGCCATCACGCTCAAAAAACGCCGCAGCGGTCGCCTCGGGCCGTTTCCAGTAACCCTTGAACACCTGTGGACCGCTGATCACGATCTCGCCCGACTCGCCGGGCGGCAACTCGGCCAGGGTCTCGGGGTCCACAATGCGCGATTCCACGCTCATGAAGGGGATGCCCAAACACTGCTTCTTGGGCGCATCAGGCGGGTTGGTGTGCGAAGGCGCAGCCGTTTCGGTCAGGCCATAGCCCTCTACGTACCGCAGGCCAAACTGGTCACGCAGCCGCTGCGCCACGGCCTCGGGCATGGCCGCACCACCGCCACCGATGTAGACCAAGCTGCTCAGGTCATAACGCGCCATGTTCGGGCTGCCCAGCAAGTCAATCACCATGGTCGGGATGTTGGTCCAGTGCGTCACGGCCCATTTCGAGATCAAATGCCCCGCCACATCGCGGTCCCAGCGCGGCATCAGCACC
>JACDQO010000323.1 GCA_015657605.1 Limnohabitans sp.
AAGCGGTCCAGCCATTCGCGTGCCGCCGCTTCGGGCACGGCCAGTGGCTCGCTGGCACGCTGCAGCAGGCTTTGGCCTACGCGCTGCTCATAGCCCGCATAACGGCGCAAATACAAAAGCGGCGCATCGGCCGATCCGCCCAGCACCATCGGCTGGCCCTGGTCGGGGGCGTTGGCCAAGCGCACACAAACGCTGGACCTGTGGCCTTGCAAATCGGCTTGCAAAGCTGTTTGCCAATCGGCCAGCGTGCTGGGCAGGTGCGCCCACATGGCCTTCAGGCCCTGCGCACCGTCCACCGCCGCCGAAGGCCAGCCCAGCAAGGCCACAGGCGGCTGGCACAGCTCGGCCAGCGGCAGGCAGGTGTGGCCGCGCCCTTCCATCTGCGCCAGCACGGCCGCAGCCACCAGCAAGGGTGCAGGTGCCTCTGCATCGAGGCGCAGCACCTGCGCGGCGAAAGCGCTGTCGATGTGGCGCAGCAGGCCTTGGCCGGTCCACAGGTTCAGCCATTGCAGCGTTTGTTCAGAGGTCAAGCCTTGGACGGGCAGGTCCTTGAGCCAGTCCATTTGCGCGGGGGGCACGGGCGCGGTGCGTGAGGTTTTTTTCAAGCTCATCACGCCACCTCTTCTTTCAGCATGGCGTCCAAGCCATCAAGCAGCGCCAAAGGCGCAGGCAAGGTACAGCAGCCGCCCGCAGGCCCGTCGATGCCGCGCAAGAACAGGTACACCGCACCGCCCAACTGTTGCGCCGGGTCGTAGGCCTCGCCCAGACGGGCGCGCAACAGGCGGTGCAGCGCCAGCATGTAAAGCGCAGCCTGCACCTCATAGCGGTGCAGGGCCATGGACGCATCCAGGGCCTGTGCGGTGTAGGCCGCGTCATCGGCCCCTAGGTAATTAGATTTGTAGTCGAGCACCCAGTAGCGGCCTTCGTGCTCGAACACCAGATCGGCAAAGCCCATCAGCATGCCGTGCAGCTGCGCGTCGGGCAGCTGCGGTCGGCTCACACCGGGCAGCAGGTGCTGCTGGCACAAGGCATCGACTTGGCGTGCATGCAGGCGCTCGGCGGGCAACCAAAATTCCATCTCGGGCAGCAAATCACCCAGCGCGTTCAGCGGCGCGTTCGGCCCGCGCAAAGGCTGGGTCGCCACACGGCTGAGCCACTGCAGCACATCGTCGGCCTGGGCCGGGTAACCGGCGTTTTCGCAGCGGTATTTCAGGCGTTCGGCCTTGGACGCATCGAGCGCAAAGCCATCGGCCGCCAACCATTCGAGTTGGTCGTGCAAAAAATTGCCGGCGGTGGGGCCTTTGGCAAAGCCGTGCCACGGGGACACAGCACCGGGGCTGGTCGTCAAGACGGTAGGCATGGCCGCATCTTCGGGGGGTTCGTCGTCTGCGGGGCGCGGCGGGTTCAGGTGCAACACCAAGGGCGCCAGGGTTTGCGAAGACAGGTCACGCGTCAGGCGCGAAAAACTCGCGATCGTCCACGACTTGTCGATACGGGCGATGCAGTTCAGGGCCTCGCGCAATTCGGTGGTGTGCGCAGGTTTTTGCCACAGCGTCAGCGGCACCTGGGCGGGGGCGACTTGCATGTGCACCAACAAGGCCTGGCCTTGAGCATCCGTCTGCAGGGCTTGCAGCTTGCTCAGCCAATCGACAGCCTCCAATTCTGACCGTTGCTCAGCAAATGACCGGCAGCACTGGCATGGTTCACACAGGTCTTGCCGTTGCCGCGCTTGACCGCGCTCCAGCCCACCCACAGCGCATGCCGCGCACGCGTGAGCGCCACGTACCACAGGCGCAGGTCTTCACGCAGGCGGTCGCGGTCCGCGAGTTGGAAGTCGTCTTTGTCAAAGTCCAGCGTCCATTTGCGGTCGCGGTCGCGCTCGCCCTCCCCCTCGTCACTCTCCAACTGCAGCACGGCGGCTTTGTCGGCCGTGACCACGCGGTGGCTGTGTGCAAAGGGCAGGCACACCACCGGGTATTCCAGGCCCTTGCTGGCGTGGATGGTGATGAGCTTGACCAGGTCTTCGTCGCTTTCGAGCCGCACGGTTTGCTCTTCGCCACCGCTGGCATGGCCCGACTGGGCTTCGTCCATCTGCTGGGCCAGCCAGCGGATCAAAGCCTGCTCGCCGTCGATCTGGCTGCTGGCCGCTTGCAGCAATTCGGCCAGGTGCAGCACATTGGTCAGACGCCGCTCGCCATCGGGCTCACCGCGCCAGCGCCCCGCCAGCTGCAGCACATGCAGCGACTGGCGCAGCATGGCCAGCACGCCCTGGCTTTGCCAAGTCTGGTGCAGCTCGCGCATCTGCTCAGCGCGGGTGTCCAGCAGTTCGTCTTGCGTGGCCAAGTCGTACAGCTCGGCCAGCGACAGGCCCACCGTGCGCGTGCCCAGCGCAGCGCGCAGGCGGCGCATGTCTTGAGGCTCGGCCACGCCGCGCAACCACAGGCACAGGTCTTGCGCTTCGTCGCTGGCAAACACCGAGTCACGGTCAGACAAATACACCGAGGCCACGCCACGCACGCGCAGCGCGTCGCGCACAGCCGCGGCCTCTTTGCCGGTGCGCACCAGCACGGCGATGTCTTTAGGCTGCAGGGGTTTGTCGCCCTTTTGCGCATCGGCAAAATGGGCTTGTGGGTCGCTCAGCCAGGCCACGATTTGTTCGGCGCACAGGGCCGACAGATGGGTCTGTGCGTCGCGTGTGCTGCGCAACGTGGCGTCGTACACCACGGTCATGGCCTGCACATTGCCTTGGCTTGTTTTGAAGATGTCATCGCGCCCCTTCGCGCCCACGGGCTGGAAGGGCAACGGATCTTGATCGCCTTGTTTGTAGCCAAAGGCGTCTGACGCCATGTCGAACCAGCGGTTGACCACATCGACCACCGCTTGGGTAGAGCGGAAATTGGTGCCCAGCACATGGTGGCGGCCTGCGGTGGCGCGGCGAGCGGCCAAGTAGCTGTGGATGTCTGCACCCCGAAAACCGTAGATCGATTGCTTGGGGTCGCCAATGAGCAGCAGCGCGATCTCGGGCAGGTTGTCGGCCGTGCGGTAGATGCGGTCAAAGATGCGGAACTGCAGCGGCGAGGTGTCCTGGAACTCATCAATCACTGCCACCGGGAACTGCTCACGCAGGCGCTGCGCCAAGCGCTCGCCCGATTCGGGATCGGCCAGCGCGACATCCAGACGCTGCAGCATGTCGGCAAAACCAAACAAACCGCTGCGCCGCTTGAGCTCGGCCATGCGCAGCAGCACATGGGTGCGTGCGTGCAGGCGGGCGACTTGGGTGGGGTCGGGCAAGGCATCAAGCCCTTCTAGCAGTTGCGCATAAGCCTGACATTCAGGAGGCAGCTCCACCACATCGCCGTCTTTTCTACACTCCAGTAGACCTTCAGGCGTGAAACGGTTCCAGCCTTTGCCCATCGCGTCTTTCAACGCTTTGAAGTCTCCATCGCTTTCAGCCCAGGACTTGAGCGCTTCAAGCCACTTTTGGGAACGCCCCACCTGCAGCAAGCTGCCATTCCAGCCATGTTTTTTGACCGCCAGCTGCGCCTCGATCCAGCCCAACAAGTTGTCGGCCTTGTCGTTCCAGCCCTGTTTGAGGGCCTGCAGTTGTGCGTCGCGCTCGGCCAGTGCCGCGCCGAACACCTGCGCCAGCGTGCCGGGTGCGGCATCGTCCAGCGGCACGGCCATCAGGGCGCGCATGTCTTGTTCAAGCGCGGGCACATCGCGCCAAACGTCCAGCACCTGGGTCACCAAGGCCGTACCCATGGGGTAGAGCTGCTGCCGCCAGTAGTCCTGCACCGCTTCGAGTCGCAGCGCGGCTTCGTCGCCCACCAGGTTTTCTTCAAATAAGCTGCCGCTGTCGAACGCGTGTTCGCGCAGCATGCGTTGGCACCAGGCGTCGATGGTGTAGACGGCCGCGTCGTCCATGGCCTGTGCGGCCAGCGCCAAACGATGCGCGGCTTGCTCGCGCGGCTCGCCTTTGGGGTACTCGTCCTTCAGTTGTTGCAGGAAGGCATCGTCGGTTTCGGCCATGTCCCGGAACACCTGCGCCGCCTCGGTCAGGCGGGCGCGGATGCGGTCCGACAGCTCGCGGGTGGCGGCGCGGGTGAAGGTCATCACCAACACGTCTTGCGGCAGCATGGGGCGCACAGGTGCAGTGCCCTCTTGGCCGTGGCCCAGCACCAGGCGCACGTACAGCGCGGCAATGGTCCAGGTTTTGCCGGTGCCAGCGCTCGCCTCGATCAGGTGGCTGCCGCGCAGGGGAAAGGTGTGGGCATTCAGGGCGTGAGGGGTGGTGGCGTGGGGGTGCTCATGTCAGCTCTCCCTCTTCGCTGTCGTGGGGCACATCGGGCAAGGCCTCGATCTCGGCTTGATCGGCCCAGTCCTTCAAAGGTGCATAAACGATTTGGGCCAAGCGCTCGAACTCACCCGTGCCAGCAAGTCATCCACCGTGGCATAGGTGCGGGCCAGCGCCGGGTCCTTGTCTTTTTCGGCGCGTTTGAAGTCACTGCCCTCGTAGGCGATCCGGCCAGCGCGTTGATGTTTTTTTGGTCTTTGAGCCATTGCAGCGCCACACCGGGCGGCAGCGGCAGCGGCCAACGCATGCCCTCAGCCCAAACGGCCAACAACTCTGTCAATTGGGCTCGGGCGGCTTCTGGATCTTGCTCAGCCATGCGCAGCACGGCGTTGCGGCCCACCACCACACAACGCAAGGGCTGGCCCATGGCGGCAGCGGCCAAAGACAGCAGCCAAACGTCGATCAGCTTGTCCGGGTGGGCCTGCGGCTTTTGGGTCTTGAAACTGGCCAGATCGCTGGCGCGCAGGTGCAAGGACATCTGTCCCACCTCACCCATACGCACATCGCCCAGCGCGTCTTGCAAGGCCACTTGGGGGTGGGCCATGTCCACCAAAAGGCGCTCGGCCGCATGGGGGTAAGCCTGCCGCTCGTGCAGCGCTGCGCCCAACATGGCCTGCAGGCGGGCCTTGAGATTTTCTGCGGCGAGCGCGCCCACGCCCGCCAGTGGCAAGGCGCCAGCTTGGCGCAAGCGCTTCACCACCTGCTGCACATGCGCGGGCAAGGTGTCTGCGTTCAGCGCGGTGGGAACATGCGCCAGTTCGTGGTCAATCAGTTGGTACAAGTCCAGCCCGCCCAAACCAAAGAGTTCCTCGTCGTGCAGTTCGCTGCGCTCGCCCTCCAGGTGCACCTGCAAGCGTTCGCGGAAAAACGCGCCCACAGGTTTGCGCAGAAAGCGGGCGAGTTGGGTGAGCGTGATGACGGGCACGCCCTGCGCGGATTCCAGCGGGGGCAACCAAGCCACCGATGACCCGGTAGGAGCGGTCTCTGAATGCGATGGCTTGTCGGCGAGGGCTTCGCGTTCGGAGACCGCTCCGGCAAGGGGATTGTTCTGCGCCGCACGCCACTCTTTGGCATAGGTCTGCAAACCACTGCCCTCTTCAAAATAAGTGCGGCTGAAGGCCTGCAGCGGATGGACGGTGGTCAGGCGCTTGGCCGTGCCCTTTCCCCAAAGCAGGTCGATCTCGTCGCGCAGCTGCGAAACCAGAACCGAAGGCGGTTGCTCGCTGTTGTCGCGCACGCTGCGGCCGCTCCAGCTGACGTAAAGCACTTGTCGCGCCGACAACAGGGCTTCGAGCATGAGCTGGCGGTCGTCGTCGCGGCGCGAGCGGTCGCCGGGGCGGCTCATGCCGGGCAGGCCCATCAGGTCAAAGTCGGCTCGGGGGCTGCGGCGCGGGTAATCGCCGTCGTTCATGCCCAGCAAGCACACGGCCTTGAACGGGATGGCCCGCATCGGCATGAGCGTGCAAAAGGTCACGCCCCCTGCCCGAAAGCGTTGCTCGAGTCGGGGTGTTTTGAGTGCTTCGAACCAGGCCGAACGGGCCACGGCCAGCGGCACAGACTCTGTAAAGCTGGCCTCGGCGCAGGCGCGCACCCAGTCGTCCAGCGCTTGGTCGAGCGCCGCGATCGCGTTGCGGTCGTTGTCGTCGCGCGGCTTGAACATCGCGGCCAGCATGGCGCGGCCCCGCCCGGCCCATTGCGCGGGTGTGGCGTCTTGTGTGGCGGTTTGCCACCAGTCGATCAGCGCTTGCAGCAGGTGCGCGAGTGACCCGGCCAGCTCGGCATCGAGCCCGCCCACCTCGGGGTAAGGCGTGGCCCCGGAGGCATCGGCATCCACCGGGTCGGCCCCGCAGGCATAACC
>JACDQO010000324.1 GCA_015657605.1 Limnohabitans sp.
CTTCCATGCTGCTGAAATCTTTGGCCATGATGGGTTCACTCCTGGGGTTGAAATGGGTGGTGACTGATTTTGGGCCGGGTTGTGGTGTGTGGTGGCGCTGTAGGTGACACCAGGCCGCGCAAGGCGTGACGATAATCCACGATCCAACCCCGAAGGAGAACCGCATGGCAGGTGCGTTGAATGGATTGCGTGTGCTGGATTTGACCAGTGTCCTGATGGGGCCCTTTGCCACGCAACTCATGGCCGACATGGGCGCGGACGTGATCAAGATCGAGTCGCCTGCCGGGGACACGGTGCGCGGTATAGGACCCATGCGGAACACGGGCATGGGCTCGATCTTTTTGCATGTCAACCGCAACAAACGCAGTGTGGTGCTGGACCTGAAAAAGCCTGAGGGCTTGGCTGCTTTTTTCAAGCTGGTGGAGACAGCCGATGTGGTGGTCTACAACATCCGTCCCCAAGCCATGCAGCGTTTGGGCATCGACTACGAGCGGCTCAAAGCCATTAACCCGCGCATCATTTATGCAGGCCTGTATGGCTACAGCGAGAAGGGGCCTTATGCGGGTAAGCCTGCTTACGATGATTTGATTCAGGGTGCTGCGGCCGTGCCCAGCTTGATGAGCCGGGCCAGTGGTGGCGAGCCCCGCTATGTGCCCCTGACGCTGGCCGACCGCACGGTGGGCCTGATGGCGTCCAATGCCATCTTGGCGGCAGTGATTGCACGCCACCAAACGGGTGTGGGCCAGGCGGTGGAGGTGCCCATGTTCGAGACCATGGCGCAATACGTGTTGGGCGAGCACATGGCCGGTGCCACCTTCGAGCCGCCCATGGGTGAGACCGGTTACCCGCGCTTGCTGGTGCAAGAGCGCAGGCCATACCCCACCCGCGATGGCCATTTGTGTGTGTTGATTTACACCGACCGGCATTGGCAGAAATTTTTGGAATTGATAGGACAGGCACAGCTGTTTGAACAAGACCCGCGTTTTGCCAGCATTGGCGCACGGACCCGGCACATCAACGACTTGTACCGCTTGGTGGCTCAGGCCATGGCCACCCAGAGCACAGAAGTTTGGATGGCGCGGTTGAATGAGGCCGACATCCCCTGCATTCCCATGCACGATGTCGACAGTTTGTTGCAAGACCCGCATTTGTTGGCGGTGGGCATGCTGCAGGACGTGGATCACCCCAGCGAGGGCCATGTGCGCGAGATCGGTGTGCCCGTCAGTTTTTCTGGCACACCGGGTTTGACCGTGCAAAAACCTGCGCCGCGTTTGGGCCAGCACAGCGCCGAGGTCTTGCGCGAAGCGGGCCTGAGCGATGCGGACATTGAAGGTCTGCAAAAGCGCGGTGTGAGTCACACTTGAGGCAAAGGCTTGGCCGCGCCAAACGGCGCAGGCACAAGTTTCGAAGCGTCACTCCGCTTTGGCGCCCGAGTCTTTCACGGCCTTGGCCCAGCGCGGCATTTCGGTGCGCAAGTGGGCGGCGTACTCGGCGGGTGTGCCACCCAAAATCTCAGCGCCTTGTGCCGCCAGGCGGGCACGCAGATCGGGGTGGGCCAGTGCCTTGTTCACTTCGGTGTTGAGCTTTTGAATGATGTCGGCCGGGGTGCCGGTGGGCACCACAATGCCTTGCCAAGCGGCGGCATCAAAGCCGGGCATGCCCGATTCGGCCAGCGTGGGCAGGTCCGGCAAGAGGCTGGAGCGCTTGATGCTGGTCACGGCCAGACCGCGCAGGCGGTTGTCACGCACATAAGGCAAGACCGTGTTGATGGTGTCGATCATGAATTGCGTTTGGCCCGCTGCCAGATCCACCAGGCCCGGAGCGCTGCCTTTGTAGGGAATGTGCTGGGTCTGCACGCCGGTTTGCGTGGACATCATGGCGCTGGCCAAATGCGTGATGGTGCCGGTGCCAGATGAGCTGTAGTTCAGTGCGCCTGGGCGCGACTTGGCCAGATCCAAAAACTCCTTGACGCTGCGCGCAGGCAGCTGCGGGTTGACCACCAGCACCATGGGCACGCTGGCCGTCAGGGCCACGGGCGCGAAGTCTTTCAGGGTGTCGTAGTTGACCTTGCCGTAGAGCGCCGGGCCAATCACGATGGCCGATGTGTTGTAAAAAATCGTGTAACCATCGGGCGTGGCTCTGGCGGCCAGTTCGGCGGCCAGGTTGCCACCCGCGCCGGGCTTGTTGTCCACAATCACTTGTTGGCCCAGCTGCTCGGACAGTCGTTGTGCCAGGACCCGTGAGACTAGGTCGGTGGGGCCGCCGGGCGGGAAGGCGATGATCATGCGCACGGGCTTGTTGGGCCAGCTTTGGGCCCAGAGGCTGCTGGCCATGAGTGCCAGAAAAAGACCCGTCAAAAATCGAAGAAAAGTGGTCATGAAAAATACTCCTCAGGAATTGAACTGATCTAACACTTGGCCTGGCCCGTGAGGGTGGTCCACGTAGTCTTGGCCGTCGTGCACTTTCACGCCATTGACCCAGACGCCATGCACGCCTGTGGCCTCGCGCACCATGCGCGTGCCGCCGCCGGGCAAGTCCTGGCGGGGCAAGGGTTTGGAAATGCCCACGGTGGCCGGGTCGAACAGCAACAGGTCGGCGGGCAAGCCCACCTGCAAACGGCCACGGTCGGGGATGCGAAAGCGGTCGGCGGGTTCGCTGGTCAGGCGGCGCACGCCTTCAGACAGGGTGAAGTGCCCGGTCTTGCGTACCCAGTGCGCTAAAAAGTACAGGCCAAAGCCCGCATCGCACATGTAGGTGAGGTGGGCGCCCGCGTCCGACAGCGTGATCACGCTGGCCGGGTGCTTGAGCGAGGGCGCCACACCGTCGTCGTTGTTGTTGAAAAATTTGCCCACAAAATGGGTGCCCAGGTCTTCAGAGAGGGCCAGGTCAAAGAACACATCCACCGGGTCCAGGCCCCGTTGATCGGCCAGCGCTTGGATGCTCACGCCTTCGAGCGTCTGGTTTGCCGGGTGCATGGTTTGTCCGACTTCGATGTGCCGCCAGTTGCCCAGAAACAAAATGCCGGCCTTGGGCTGGCGCAGGTTCTGGCGGAAGGCTTCGCGAAATTCGGGCGATCTGTACAGCGCTGGCAATTGGTCTGGCGTGGCGGTCTTCACCGCATCAAAGGCCGCATGGCTCAGCAGCACATAGGGGTCGGTCAAGGTGAAGTCAAACGACAGCGGCTGGCAGCTGGTCAGCACATACAACTCGTGGCCGCGCGCCAGTGCTTGGGCGCAGCGCTCGTAATAGGTGGCTCCCAGGCCAGGGTTGCCCTCGTTGTACATGGTCAGCACGGTGGAGATGTAGCCGGGACGGCCCGTGTCTTGCACGATGGACTCCATCACATCTGGGCTGGCGCGGGTGCCGGTGGCCATCATGAACACGCCCTTGTTTTTCTCGCCCAGCACCCCGGCCAAAGCCCGCAACTCGCCTTCAGAGGCGATGGTGGACGGCATGGGAATGCCGCCGAAGCCGCTGTGGTTGGGCGAGAACGAGGACGCAAAGCCGATGGCGCCGTGGTCCATGGCGTCTCGCACCAGGGCCTGCATGGTTTGCAGTTGCTCGGGTGTGGGATCAACTTGGGCAGAGCCGTCTGCGCCCATCACGGCGGTGCGGATGACCGAGTGGCCTGCGAATACGGCGGTGTTGACATAGGGACCGATGCGGCGCAGCTGGTCCATGTATTCGCCAAAGGATTCAAACTGCCAGTTCACGCCCGTCAGCAAGGATTGCAGGTCCATGCCCTCGACCACCGACAGGTTTTTCAGCATGGTCTCGCGCAGGGGCGCAGGGCAGGGTGCAATGCCAAAACCGCAATTGCCAATGACCGCTGTGGTCACGCCCAAGGCGGGTGAGGGTGAGAGGGTGCGATCCCAAGTGACTTGCGCGTCGTAGTGGGGTGTGCAGGTCCACGATGCCCGGCATCAGGGCCAGACCCTGGGCATCGACGGTTTCCTGCGCCGGACCTTCAACCATGCCGATGTGGGTGATGTGACCTTGCGAGACGGCCACATCGGCCCTTTGAGGGGGGCCGCCCAGGCCGTCGTAAACCTGTGCATTGCGGATGATCAAGTCATGCATCTGTCAAATACCTTGCTGCTGTGCGAGTCGAAGGCGGGGAACATGCCCTGCGTTTTGGACTATAGGCAGTTGCCTGCTGGAACCTGTCGCGCGTTTGATATCAGGGTTTTCCAGACGTATCTGCTTGGCTTGGGCCTTGCCGTTCAGGTGCCACAAGTGGCGCAGGCTGGGTATCTTTGAGCGCCGATCGCTGTCACGCAAAGCAATGCCAGCATTAGACGAAAACGCCAAGCGTCGAAATAATGCGCTGCACCACGTGTCCCGTTTGTGCCTGAGCCGTTTGGCGGTGGATAAAAAAATGGGCCACGACGGGTGAGTACATGAAGACTTTGTTTGGAAAAGAGGTGTTGGCATGAGCCAGCTCGATTCGTTGAACCCGTCGGCCATTCCTTTGGAAGACGAAGCGCTGCGCCACGAGGTTCGGATTTTTTTGACCGAAGCCATGCGCGGTGTACCGGCCCATGTGCGGGCACGCTCTTGGATGGGTTACGACCCGGCGTTCAGCCGCGAGTTGGGTCGCAGGGGTTGGTTGGGCATCACGTTTCCACAGGTCTATGGCGGTGCGGGCCGCAGCGCATTTGCGCGTTATGTCCTGGTGGAAGAGTTTTTGAACTTTGGCGCGCCTGTCGGTTCACACTGGATTGCCGACCGCCAAAGCGGCCCCTTGCTGCTCAAGTACGGCACTGAAGCGCAAAAGCAGCGCTACCTGCCCGCCATCTGCCGGGGCGAGGCTTTTTACTGCATTGGCATGAGCGAGCCCGGCGCGGGTTCGGACTTGGCGAGTGTTCGCACCCGTGCGGTTCACAATGAATCGGGCTGGTTGTTGAATGGCCAGAAAATCTGGACCACCAACGCCCACAATTGCCACTTCATGATCGCGCTGGTGCGCACCAGTGGGGAGGCGAACCGATCGCCACAAGGGCTTGTCGCAGGTGATCGTGGACTTGTCCTTGCCGGGCGTCACGGTGCGGCCCATCACGGACCAGTCGGGCGACAGCCATTTTTGTGAAGTCTTTTTTGAGAACGTGCAGCTGGGGCCGGATGCCTTGGTGGGCGACGAAGGCGGGGGCTGGGAGCAGGTCACGGCCGAACTGGCGTTTGAGCGCAGCGGCCCCGAGCGTCTGTATTCCAGCATCGCCTTGTTCGACGAATGGCTGGCCTATGTGCGCACGCCGCAAGGCCGCACACCGCAGGCGCAGCGCCTGGCGGGCAAGATTTTGAGCCAGCTGGCGCCGCTGCGCGCCATGTCGGTGGCCATCACCGAAAAACTCACACGCGGCGAAAGCCCCGTGGTCGAGGCGGCGCTGGTGAAAGACCTGGGCACGGGTGTCGAGCAGTTGATTCCGGCCGCGATTGCCGACGATCTGTTTTCGCGCGCCGACTCCGATGTGCCCGCCGAGCTGCTCAACACCCTCAACTACATCACGCAGGTGGCGCCCAGCTACTCGCTGCGCGGCGGCACGCGCGACATCCTGCGCGGCATGATCGCCCGCGGCTTGGGTCTGCGCTGAAAAGGAAACACCATGGATGATCTTTTCGCCGATGCGGTCAAAGCGCTGCTCACCGACCACTGCACACCTGCAGTGGTGCGCGCCATCGAAGCAGGCCAATCGCGCACCGCGCTGTGGCAAGCGCTGGAAGACTCGGGCTTTGCCGATGCGCTGGTGCCCGAATCTGCGGGCGGATCAGGGCTGACTTTGGCCGATGTTTACCCGGTGCTGGAGTTGTGCGGCACCTTTGCGGTGCCCGTTCCTTTGGGCGAGACTTTGCTGGCCCGTGGCCTCTTGGCCCATGCGGGTGTGGCCGCGCCCACAGGCCCGGTGGTGTTCGGTACGGGACACATGGGCGGTGATGGCCGTTTGCATGCTGCGCAGGTGCGTTGCGGTACCCAAGCCGACTGGGTGCTGGTGTCGTGTGGCGGTGTCAGCCGCTTGTTGTCTACCGCCGATGCCCAGGTGCAGGTGGCCGGGTTTTGTCTGGACGCACAGATGAGCTGGCCTTTGTCGGCCTGGGAAGCCGCACAGGCGGTGCCCGGAACGCACGATCTGGTGACGCTGCAGGCGGCGCTGTATGCGGCGCAGTTGGCCGGTGCCCTGATGGCCGTGTTCAGCCGCACGCTGCAATACGCCAATGACCGTCAGCAGTTTGGCAAACCGATTGGCAAGTTCCAGGCGATCCAGCACCAGCTGAGCGTCATGTCTGAGCACGCCTTTGCCGCGCGCATGGCCGCCCAGTTGGGGCTCTGTTCGGCGGATCCAGTGCCCGACCGTCTGCGCGTGGCCATGGCCAAGGCCCGCACCAGCGAGGCAGCGCTTGAAGTGGCGGGCCTGAGCCATTCGATTCACGGTGCAATCGGCTTCACACGCGAGTTTGACCTGCAGCTCTACACCCGCAGGCTGCATGTCTGGCGGCAAGCGGCCGGCTCCGAGTCTTTCTGGCACGATGTTCTGGGCCAGGCCCTGCTGGACAGCACGGAGCCGCTGAGCCTGGACCAGATTCGCACACTCACCGACACGGTGTTTTGATTTTTAAACAGGAAACCCCATGAATGCTTTTCTCAACATCACCCGTGAGGGCAGCATCGCCATCCTCACCATGAGCCAGCCTGAGACCCGCAATGCCCTGACGGGCAACTCGGCGGTCGAAGAGTTTGTGCAGGCCTGTGCCGACATTGGCAAGGACACCAGCATCCGCGCGGTGATCCTGACGGCTGAAGGCCCGGTTTTCAGCTCGGGCGGTAACGTGAAGGACATGCTGCGCTACCAAACGCAACAGCTCATGCCCGATGTGATCCGCGAGGAATACCGCAACGGCATTCAGCGCCTGCCCAAGGCGCTGTACAACCTGGATGTGCCTGTGATTGCCGCCATCAATGGCCCGGCGATTGGGGCTGGACTGGACTTGACCTGCATGTGCGACATCCGCATCGCGTCGGACAAGGCCACCTTTGCCGAGAGTTTTGTGAAGGTGGGCATCGTGCCGGGCGATGGCGGGGCCTGGCTCTTGCCACGTGCGGTGGGTGCGTCCAAGGCGGCCGAGATGGCTTTCACGGGCGAGGCCCTGTCGGCCGCGCAGGCGCTGGCCTGCGGACTGGTCTCGCGGGTGGTGGCACCCGATCAATTGATGCCCGAGGCACTGGCGCTGGCGCGCAAGATCGCGGCCAATCCTGGAGGGGTGTTGCGCATGACCAAGCGTTTGCTGCGTGAGGGCGAGCGCAGTTCTCTGGAATCGCTGTTGGAGTTGTCGGCGGGCTACCAAGCCATTGCCCACATGACCACCGACCACCATGAAGCGGTCAATGCCTTCATTGAGAAACGCCCACCCCAATTCAAAGATTGAGATTGGGCGTTTGCCCAGCTCTTCAACGTTGCAGGGGCTCAGTCTGCCTTGGCGCCAGAAGATCTGACAATCGGGCCCCAGCGTTGCACTTCGGCCCTGCTCATGTCGAGCATGACTTCAGGGCTTGTGCCCATGATGTTGTAACCCAACTCGGTCATTCGCTTCACGAAATCGGGTGATCTGGTGCCTTTGATGGCTTCAGCGTTGAGTTTCATGACCACGTCGCGCGGTGTGTTGGCGGGCACAGCCAAACCAAACCACACACCAGACTCATAGCCCGCTACACCGGCTTCTGCCAAGGTTGGCAATTCGGGCAGCAAGGGATCACGCTTGGAACCTGTTGTGGCAAGCGCCTTGAGCTTGCCTGATTTGATGTGGGGGATGGCAGATGGGATGTTGTCAAACATCATCATGACTTGACCACCCAGAAGGTCGGTCATGGCGGGTGCGCTGCCTTTGTAGGGGATGTGTGTGATGTTGACGCCCGTCAAAGATTTGAACATTTCGCCTGACATGTGAATGCTGGTGCCGCTGCCGCTGGAAGCGTAATTCATGGCTCCGGGCTGTGATTTGGCCATGGCAATGACTTCGGGCACAGAGTTCGCTTTGATGGAGGGGTGCAAAACCAAGACATTGTTCAAGGAAACCAAAGCAGAGACGGGGACCAAGTCTTTGTTGGGGTCGAAGGGCATCTTGGCGTACAACACCGGGTTGATGGCTTGTATGCCACTGGTGGTCATGAAAATGGTGTAACCGTCAGGATTGGCTCGGGCCGCTTCGGCGCCACCAATGTTCCCGCCTGCACCGGGCCTGTTTTCGACGGTCACAGGCTGGCCTAAATTTTTGGACAATTCTTGTGCAATGGCCCGCGAAGCGATATCTACAGCGCCGCCAGGGGGGAAGGGGCAGATCAGTCGCAGGGGTTTATTGGGAAAAGCCTGAGCCAAGGCTGCTGGGGATGACAGCAATGCCCCGGCCATGCTCACAGAAACCGCCAAAGACGTGACCCAAGAAAATGAGGGTCGTAACTTGATGAATGCCATGTGATGTCTCCTGGTTATTGAAATCGAACTCCAAAATTCTTTACATTTGAAGTTAGGAGTTCAGATTATTGGAAATGTTTGCGATGTGCAAGACCTTCCTTGTCAGTTTGACATTCGCAAGCTGACTTCAAGTCACCAGAGTTCCAAGGCGACGCTCATGGCGCCATCCAGACGGGGGCAATTTGACGTCGGCGGCAACAGCGGCGCTTGGGTTCAGTGGTTCGCAGCGACCGTCTGCCGTCTGCGCTTAGCCAGTATCCGGGCTGAGTTGAGACCTGTGAGGACCATGATGGGCCACAAGAAGGTGCAGACCATGGCCCACAAAACGCGACCGCCCACAGTGGAGCCACCCTCCGGCGTATCGACCTGGTGTGGCCCCTCGCTGAAGAGGTGCATGTAAGAGAACGTTGAGAGGCCGAAAACAAGGCCAAACAAGAGGAACAGATAGATGTAAATGTTCAAGGCAATCTCCTTAATGAGGACCACCTGGATTGGTGGTTGATCTGATCTCCAGTGAATATTAGATCAATGTAATAAAAATCTGACAATCTATTTTGTCAATAAACTGTTACTCATGGGGTTTATCCGTTCGCAAGCCATGAGCGCGTCGCATGGGGAGTCGCCAGAGTGAACGTCAAATGGACAAGCACCCATGATGATCAATCTGTGCATCGTGCTTCATCCGCACCATCAGGTGTCCAAAATTTTCGATTGTCAAAATGAACCATTCCCTAGACGAGACCATTGCATTCATCCAATCTTGTGAAACCTCTTGGTCGCGTGACACATCGCCGCCTTGGGGTATCCACGACATGGATCCCCCGCCTTACAACCGCTTGTATGGGCCGATCCATGGGCGTGGCCCTGTGTCCGGTGTGCTGTTTCACAAAAACCAGATGTTGGCCAAGTGGGGGGAACCTCACAAGGCAGACCTGACGTTCAGCGTGGCGAAAACTTATTTGGCATTGCTGGCAGGTCTGGCATTTGACCAAGGGCTTTTGAAAGATGTTCACACCCCGGTTGTTCAACAATGCCCTGGCATTGGTTTTGAGGGTGATCGCTTGTCGCGCATCACTTGGCACCATTTGTTGCAGCAAACCAGCGAATGGGAGGGGACTTGTTTGGGCATTCCGGAGCAAGTGGATCGCTACCGATGGCTGGCTTACCAAACCGGACAAGCAGAAGGAGTCAAGGGAGACGCCAGACCTCTGGGCGAACCAGGCACCAAGTTGAATACAACGACGTGCGCATCAATCAGCTGTCATTGGCCTTGCTCCATCTGTTCAAGAGGCCCTTGCCTGAAGTGTTTGAAGAATTTTTCAGAAAACCTCTGGGATGTTCAGATGCGTTTCAATGGGTGGGTTACGAGCAAGGTTGGACGGATGTCGATGGTCAGCGCATGATGTCGGTGCCGGGGGGCAGTCATTGGGGTGGAGGTATATCCATCTCTGCTATCGACCAGGCCCTGATTGGCTTGATGTTGATGGGGCAAGGCCAATTCAAAGGGCAACAGATTTTGTCGAAGCAATGGCTTCAAATGATGCAGCAGCCCTGTGATGTGGCGCCTTACTATGGCTACTTGATTTGGCTGAACAAGGATGGGGCGCTGTTCAAAGATGCGCCGCGCAGTTCGTGGTTTGCCATTGGCGCGGGGTCGTCTGTGACATGGGTTGACCCTGTGTTGGAGCTGGTTTGCATCATGCGTTGGATCGATGCTTCAAAAACCAACGACTGCATTGCCCAAGTGATGCAATCTCTGGATCTGTAACTGGCCTTTCTACCTGCGGGATTTTTCAAAAGGGCATGATGGGACACTTTTGGGAATCACTGCGCCATCACCATGCAAAGACGTCAATGGCTTCAAGCCGCTGCTTTAACACTCGTATCGGGCACCCTCTTGCAAAAAACCGTGCTCGCGCAAGTGACCACGGTGGAGGTCTGGAAAGATCCCAACTGCGGTTGCTGCCAGTTGTGGGTTGAACACTTGCAGGCCCATGGTTTCAAGGTCAATGTGCGCGATGTGGGCAATACCGCAGCGCGCCAGCGACTGGGCATGCCCGAGAAGTGGGGCTCATGCCACACCGCCACCGTTGGCGGGTATGTCATCGAAGGGCACGTTCCCGCAGCCGATATTCGCCGACTGCTCAAAGAGCGTCCCGTTGCGCTGGGACTCTCGGTGCCTGGCATGCCCATTGGCAGTCCAGGGATGGATGGCCCCGAGTACAAGGGCAGGAAAGATGCCTTTGATGTGCTGTTGGTGCAAAAAGATGGCAGTGCCAAAAGTTTTCAGGCTTACCCAGCGAAATCCCGCATGGTCTAACCAGGCGTTCAGCATCGGCTGTGCCTCAACTTGGCTTGTATTTTGTCCATTCCTCTTTCCCCTTATTAAGAGCGTGAGTTGCGCTCAGACCACGCCGGCGAAACCGGCGCCGTGAGCATCTACCGCGGCATCGAGGCAGTTGCCAAGTGGCGAGGAAACCCTGACTTGCAGGCATTTGCACGCATGCACGGCCAAACAGAAGCTGAGCATTTGGCAATTGTGGAGACTTGCTTGCCTGTGGCCATGCGAAGCGCTCTTTTAGGGCCATGGCGCTTGGCGGGTTGGCTGACAGGCGCTTTGCCTGCTTTGTTTGGCGCGCATGCCGTTTATGCCACGATCGAAGCGGTAGAAACTTTTGTCGACCGACATTACCAACAACAGATCGATCATCTGGAGCGGCATGGTGGCCCTGATGGGTTGCTTGAACTTTTGCTCAAGTGCCAAGCGGATGAGCAGCACCACCTTGATGAGGCGGCAGCTTTGGCCGGTCCTTCGCGCCACTGGTTATTGAAGGCATGGTGTTGGACGGTGGGTTTTGGCTCTGAAGCCGCCGTTGTCTTGGCGCGCCGTTTTTAATGGACGTCTTGAAAAAAGCCTCTGACGATCAACAACAAGCCAGATATATCGTGCGAGAATGAAATATGAATAAATTAAAAATCACCAAAATCAGGAATATGTCTGCCGGTTACTACGCCGTTGGCATATTGGTTTTTTCCGCTCTTTTCGGAGTCCTGGCAGTCATCGTGGAATTGGTCAAACGAAACAGCTGACCTAAGGTCAGGCTTGTGACTTCACAAGCCATGATGCGCTTTGGGCGGGCAAGCTCAAAAATCTGGGCGGTGCCAGCGATTGAGTTCAGTTTTCGCCGCGCAATTCCACCCGCCTGATTTTCCCGGAGATGGTTTTGGGCAGCGTATCTCTGAATTCGATCTCTCTGGGGTATTTGTAGGGCGCAGTTTGCTCTTTGACGAAGTTTTGAATCTCGACAGCCAGCGCATCTGAGGCGGTGTAACCCTTGGCCAAAATGATGAAGGCCTTGACGATTTCGCCGCGCAATTCATCGGGTTTGCCAATGACGGCGGCTTCGGCCACGGCGGGGTGTTCGATCAGCGTGGATTCAACTTCAAAAGGGCTGATCCGATAGCTGGAGGACGAGATGATGTCGTCCGAGCGGCCCACAAACCAGATGTAGCCGTCTTGGTCTCGTTTGGCGGTGTCGCCGGTGTAGTACCAGCCATGTCGAAATGATTTCGCAGTGGTTTGGGGGTCGCCGTAGTAGCCCCTGAAAAGCCCCGGTGGGTAAGGGTCCGTGACCTTGACCGCAATATGGCCCACCTCATCATCGGCGACCACTTGACCGTCATCGTTGATCACGTCGACATGCAAGCCTGGACAGGGTTTGCCCATCGAGCCCGGGCGGATGGCCATGCCTGGAAAGTTGGCAACGATGTTGATGGTTTCCGTTTGGCCGTAACCGTCGTAAATGTCGCAGCCTGTGGCCAGTTTCCAAGCCCGCATGGCTTCAGGGTTGAGCGGTTCGCCTGCACCAAAACAATGGCGAAGTGAGCTGAAATCAGCGCCTGACAAATCCGCTTTGGCCATGACGCGGTAGACGGTGGGCGGCGCACAAAATGTGCTCACTTTGTGTTTGGCAATGATGTCCAAATGCATTTGCAGATCAAACCCTTCACCGTCGTACAGCACGATGGTGGCACCAGCTGTCAATGGGGGGTAGAGCAGACCCCAGGCCGCTTTGGCCCAGCCGGTATCGGTCAAGGTCCAATGCACATCACTTTCGCGCAAGTCTTGCCAGTAACGCCCTGTGATCGAATGGGCCAAAGCATAGGCATGGTCTCTTTCGACCATCTTGGGCAGTGAGGTGGTGCCGGAGGTGAAATAGATCAGCATGCACTCATCCGAGCGCGTAGGTGGGATTTGTTGGCGGTCTATGCTGGGCGCTTGCGCCGCGCACATGTCTTCAAACGAATGCCAACCGGGTTTGCTTTCGCCCACCAGAATTTTGTGTTGGAGGGTGGGGCAAACGGATTCGATCGATTCCAGGGCTTGTGCGTGAGGGGTGCCGACCACTGCCACCGATGCGCCGGATCGGTTGACCCTGTATTCCAGATCTTTGGCTTTGAGTTGGTTGGTGCCAGGCATGGCAATGGCACCGATTTTGGCGCAACCCAAGAGCACAAAATACCACTCAGCAATGCGCGGGAGCACCACCAAAACCGAGTCACCTTTGCGAACACCCAGCGCCAACAGGGCGTTGGCAAATCGGTTCGATTCGCGTTCAAGGTCGCTGTAGTGGTAGTGCGTGACGTTCTGGCCGCTTCGGTCAATGGCGATCAAGGCCAGCTTGTCATGGGTCTGTGCACGCTTGTCCACCACGTCAAAGCCAAAGTTGAAAAACTCTGGAACGGTGAAAGAGAAATTGGCCCGGGCGGTCTCGTAGTCAAAAGCAGGAAACGGGGTTTTCATAGATCAATTTTTGGATTGAAGTTTGTCAATGGCGTTTTCACGGATTCGCAAGATCAGCAAGGCCACCACGCCACTGGCGATGAGCCACATGGAGACATGGATCGCCTTTTGTGAAATGGCATAGGTGATGCTGGAATAAGTCAGCCACGCGCAGACAGCACTAAAAACCAGCGGCAACAGCGGATACAGCGGCACTTTGAAGGGCCTGACGGTCTGGCGGTCTGTTTGCCTCAACCAAATCAAGGACAGACCGACCAAACATAAAAACCCCCAAAAACAGGGGCTGTGAACTCGACCATGGCAGAAAAGCCATCGGCTTCTTGAGTGCCCAAGATGATCAAACCGATGCTGATGAGGGCTTGCAGCAGCAAGGCTGGTTTGGGGCTGCCGATCTCCAATTGCCACTGCCCCAGTTTGCGCAAGGCCTTCCAGTCGCTGCCCACTGCGAAGTTGGTGCGAGCGCCGACAAACATGGTGGCGTTGATGCTGGTCAGGGCAGCGATGGCGACGAACAAACCCAAAGCCTTTTGCGCCCAAGGACCGAACGCCAAACCCAACAGGTCGGCCGCTGCGGTTTTGCTCTGACTCAATCCACTTAACCCGAGGCCAAAAATAAGCGCCACATTGACCAGCAAATAAATGGCAGACAAAGCGACCATGCTGGTCAGGATGACCCAGACCATGGTGCGCGGGCCACCTTGTAATTCGGCTGAGATGTACGCAGATTCGTTCCAGCCGCCAAATGTCAGCAAGACAAAGACCAAGCAAAGCCCCCACTGGGATGCGGCAGGTGCCTGGGCAAACCATTGGATAGCGCCTGAGGCGGGGGCATCTACCCAAAAACCCGCCACCACAATGGCCAGCAAGCCGACGATTTCGGTCCCGGTCAACCAGTTCTGAATTTTGGAGGAGGCGTGGATGCCCAGCAAATTGACAGCGGTCAGAAAAATCACAACGCCCAACGCCCAGATGGCACTGGAAAATGCACCCAAGGGCACCAGTGTGCTCATGTAATCGCCGAAAACAAAAGCCAAAAGAGCGATCGAGCCCGTGTTGATGATGGTGGCGCGAGACCATCCGTAAATGAAAGAGAAATCACGCCCAAAGGCACGCTTTAAAAAATGGTAATCACCGCCAGCACTGGGGTAAGCCGTGCACAACTCGGCATAGCACAAGGCACCAATGATGGAAATGACACCCCCTGCAACCCAGAGCACCAAGGCCCAGCCTGCGTCGCCACTGATGCCCGCCACCATCGACGGGGTTTTGAAAATGCCAGCGCCAATCACAATGCCGATGATCAGCGCGATGGCAGACAGCGGGTGAAGCAAGCGCAGCATGTTGACGGGAGCGGTGTTGTCAGCGTTCATGGTCTGAGAAAAAGGTGGGAAAGTTCAGAAAAAGCAGGAGATCACTGA
>JACDQO010000325.1 GCA_015657605.1 Limnohabitans sp.
AACTGGGCGAGCCCGGTCCCGAGCGCATCTGGTCGTGGGCGATGCGTTTTGCCATGGGATTGAGCGTTGACGAGGTGTTTGCCTTGACCAAGATCGACCCTTGGTTCTTGGTACAGATCGAAGAAATCGTGAAGATCGAATTGGAACTGGAAACCACCACGCTTGAAGCCATCACGGCCGATGAGTTGCGTGCGCTCAAGAAGAAGGGCTTCTCGGATCGCCGCTTGGCCAAGCTGCTCAAAACCACCGAGCATCTGGTGCGTGCCCGTCGACATGCCTTGAACATTCGCCCCGTGTACAAACGCGTGGACACTTGTGCGGCCGAGTTCTCGACCGACACCGCCTACATGTACTCCTGCTACGAAGGTAACGGTGACGGCGAGTGCGAAGCAGAACCCACGAACAACAAGAAGATCATGGTTTTGGGTGGCGGTCCGAACCGTATTGGCCAAGGCATTGAATTTGACTATTGCTGCGTTCACGCTGCCTTGGCCATGCGTGAAGACGGTTACGAAACCATCATGGTCAATTGCAACCCTGAAACCGTGTCGACCGACTACGACACCTCGGACCGTTTGTACTTCGAGCCTGTCACTTTGGAAGATGTGCTCGAAATCGTTGACAAGGAAAAGCCCACAGGTGTCATCGTGCAATACGGTGGCCAAACACCTTTGAAATTGGCGCTCGACTTGGAAGCCGCGGGCGTCCCCATCATCGGCACCAGCCCCGACATGATCGACGCGGCTGAAGACCGTGAGCGTTTCCAGAAATTGCTCCAAGATCTGGGTCTGCGTCAACCGCCCAACGCCACGGCTCGCACCGAGCCCGAAGCGCTTGAAAAGGCCGCCGCCTTGGGTTACCCCTTGGTGGTGCGCCCCAGCTACGTGCTGGGTGGCCGAGCCATGGAAATCGTGCACGAGCAGCGTGACCTGGAGCGCTACATGCGCGAAGCGGTCAAGGTGTCGCACGACTCGCCTGTGCTGCTCGACCGTTTCCTGAACGACGCCATCGAATGCGATGTGGACTGCCTGCGTGACCCCGAAGGAAAGACCTTCATCGGTGGCGTGATGGAGCACATCGAGCAAGCGGGTGTGCACAGTGGCGACTCGGCCTGCTCCTTGCCACCATATTCCTTGTCGTCAGCCACGGTGGACGAACTCAAGCGCCAATCGGCTGCCATGGCCGGTGCCTTGAACGTGGTGGGCTTGATGAACGTTCAGTTCGCCATCCAGCATGTGAACGGCCAAGACGTGATCTATGTGCTGGAAGTCAACCCCCGCGCATCGCGCACCGTGCCCTATGTCTCCAAAGCCACGGGCATTCAGTTGGCCAAGGTGGCCGCACGTTGCATGGCGGGTCAGACTTTGGCCTCTCAAGGCATCACCAAAGAAGTCACACCCCCTTATTTCAGCGTGAAAGAAGCGGTGTTCCCGTTCGTGAAGTTCCCCGGAGTGGACACCATTCTTGGACCCGAGATGAAGTCTACGGGCGAAGTCATGGGCGTGGGCAAGACCTTTGGCGAAGCCTTTGTGAAGAGCCAGTTGGGAGCAGGCACCAAGTTGCCACGCCCCACCAAAGCCGACGGCACGCCTTCGGGCAAGGTCTTCATCTCGGTGAAAAACAACGACAAGGCGCGCGCCATCGAAGTGGCCCGCCAGTTGGTGGCTCAAGGCTTTGAGCTGGTGGCCACCAAGGGTACTTCTGCCGCCATTCAGGCTGCAGGTGTGGACTGTGCCACGGTGAACAAAGTGACCGAAGGCCGCCCGCACATCGTGGACATGATCAAAAACAATGAAGTTGTGCTGGTCATCAACACGGTGGAAGAGCGCCGCAATGCGATCGCTGATTCGCGCCACATCCGCACTTCGGCCTTGCTCAACCGCGTGACCACCTTCACCACCATTGCGGGCGCGGAAGCGGCTGTGGAGGGCATGAAGTACATGGACCAGCTGGACGTGATTTCGATTCAGGAAATGCACGCGCAACTGCCGGCCTGAACCTTGGCCTGTCGCTGTGTACCCCTGACAGGGTGCAAGGCATAATGTTGAAAATGACCGCCGAGTTCCAAAACTCGGCGGTTTGCTTTTGGAGAACCGAACATGTCAACCATTCCGATCACCAAACGTGGTGCAGAAAAACTCAAGGACGAGTTGCACCGCCTCAAAACGGTGGACCGCCCCAGCGTGATTCAGGCCATTGCCGAAGCGCGTGCCCAGGGCGACCTGAGTGAGAACGCCGAATACGATGCGGCCAAAGACCGTCAGGGCTTCATCGAAGGCCGGATTCAAGAAATCGAAGGCAAACTCTCGGCTGCGCAGATCATCGATCCGGCGTCGGTGGATGCAGGAGGTCGTGTGGTGTTTGGTACAACCGTCGAGTTGGAAGACGAGAGCTCGGGTGAGGCTGTGACCTATCAGATCGTGGGCGAGGACGAGGCCGACTTGAAACTGGGCTTGATCAACATCAGCAGCCCGATTGCCCGAGCCTTGATTGGCAAGGAAGAGGGCGATGTGGCCGAAGTGCAAGCGCCGGGCGGCGTGCGCCGTTATGAAATCGTGGGCGTGTCCTACGTTTGATCTAAAACAAAGGCCGCTGTTCAGCGGCCTTGGCGGGTGGTGTCCGTCCAATGCGGGCGGTTTGAGTTTCAGTCGTGGCGGCCTTTTTTGACCGATTTTTGCTTGGGCTTGGCCCGTTTGATCTGGCCACCCGCGGCCAGGCGCTGGTTGCCCAGCACACGAACCGTTTTGACTTCAGGGCGCTGGCCACCACGTGAGCTGTACTTGAGGATCTTGAAGTCGCGTGGACCGGCTTTGCGGTCTTCGTCGACAGCCTTGAGCTTGTCTGGCTGGGGACGCCAGAGGATCAGCAGTTTGCCAATGTGCTGGATGGGCGCAGCGCTGAGTTGATCGGCAAGTTGCGCGAACATGGCTTCGCGAGCAGCGCGGTCATCGCCCAGCACGCGGATCTTGATGAGGCCATGTGCATTCAGGGCCGCTTCAGTTTCCTTGACGACGGCTGGGGTCAGGCCATCACCGCCGATCATGACGACCGGATCGAGGTGGTGGGCATCGGCGCGAAAAACTTTGCGCTCGGCAGGTGTGAGTTGTATTTGGGGCATGCCCGTATTATCCCCGCAAGGACGCGAAAGAATGAAAGTCAAAACCAAAAGTAAAAAGGTCAACAAAGCTTGGTTGAACGACCATGTGAATGACACCTACGTGAAACTGGCCCTGAAAGAAGGTTACCGGGCACGGGCGGCTTACAAACTCAAGGAAATCGACGAAACCTTGGGATTGATTCGGCCCGGCCATTTGGTCGTGGACCTGGGCTCTGCCCCAGGGGCTTGGAGTCAATACCTTCGCCGCCGCTTGTCACCCGATGGTGCGGCCATAGGCGAGCTCAACGGCAGCATCATCGCGCTGGACATTTTGCCCATGGAACCAGTGGAGGGGGTGCAGTTCATTCAGGGGGATTTCCGCGATAACGAAGTGGCCGCTTTGCTTGAGGCTGCCTTGCAGGGGCGCCAGGCCGACGTGGTGGTGTCCGACATGGCGCCCAATTTGTCGGG
>JACDQO010000004.1 GCA_015657605.1 Limnohabitans sp.
CCAGCCCCGCATATGCGGGGTTTTTTGTATCTATCGCCATTGCCTTTCATGCCGTCTGTAAGTTGGCGGTCGGACAAGCCGTGGCACAATGCAGGCTGTACTCAGGCCCTTCCCATGCCACAGTCGCATCCGCCAACCGGTTCAGCCGTGTCGCGGAAGGTAATTCTCAACCAACTAATGTTTCCCTGAGGGGAACGGAGGTCAGCGAAATATGAGCGAGACTAATTCCGTCTACGCTGCCTATTCAGGCAACACCCACCTTTTCGGAGGCAACGGCCCCTACGTCGAAGAGATGTATGAAAACTACCTGGCCAACCCCGGTAGCGTCCCCGATTCCTGGCGCGAGTATTTCGACGCCCTCCAGCATGTCCCCGCCCTCGATGGCTCCAATGCCAAAGACGTTCCCCATTTGCCCGTCATCAATGCTTTTGCAGAACGTGCCAAATCCGGTGGGACCAAAGTGGTCATGGCCAGCGAAAACATCGAGATGGGCCGCAAGCGCACCGCTGTGCAGCAGCTCATTGCCGCTTACCGCAACGTGGGCCAACGATGGGCCGACTTGGACCCTTTGAAGCGCACCGAGCGCCCCCACATCCCCGACCTCGATCCGGCTTTTTACGGCTTTTCAGATGCCGACCAAGAAACCGTGTTCGACACCAGCAACACCTTTTTTGGCAAAAACAACATGTCTTTGCGCGAGCTGCTCAATGCGCTGCGCGAGACCTATTGCGGCACGCTGGGTGCGGAGTACATGTACACCACCGAGCAGGCTGAAAAGCGCTGGTGGCAGCAAAAGCTCGAAAGCATCCGCAGCAAGCCCAATTTCACGGCCGACAAGAAAAAGCAGATCCTCGACCGCTTGACCGCTGCCGAAGGCCTGGAGCGCTACCTGCACACCAAATACGTCGGCCAAAAGCGCTTTTCGCTCGAAGGCGGCGAGAGCTTCATTGCGGCCATGGACGAGTTGATCCAGTCTGCTGGCGCCCAGGGCGTGCAGGAAGTTGTGATCGGCATGGCCCACCGTGGCCGTCTGAACGTTCTGGTCAACACCATGGGCAAGCTGCCCGCTGACCTGTTTGCAGAGTTTGACCACACCGCCCCCCGAGGAGTTGCCTGCGGGTGACGTGAAGTACCACCAGGGCTTCAGCTCGGACGTGAACACGGCCGGCGGCCCTGTGCACTTGTCTTTGGCGTTCAACCCTTCGCACCTGGAGATCGTGAACCCGGTGGTCGAAGGCTCTGTGCGCGCCCGCATGGACCGCCGTGGCGACCCGCTGGGCAAGCAAGTCTTGCCCGTCTTGGTGCACGGTGACGCAGCCTTTGGTGGCCAGGGTGTCAACCAGGAAACCTTTGCGCTGGCCCAAACCCGTGGTTATTCCACCGGCGGCACGGTGCACATCATCATCAACAACCAGATTGGTTTCACCACCTCAGACCCGCGTGACATGCGTTCGAGCGTGTTTTGCACCGACATCGTCAAGATGGTCGAAGCCCCGGTGTTGCACGTCAACGGTGATGACCCAGAAGCCGTGGTCATGGCCACACAGCTCGCGCTGGAATACCGCATGACCTTCCGCAAGGACGTGGTGCTGGACGTGGTCTGCTTCCGCAAACTGGGCCACAACGAGCAGGACACCCCCGCGTTGACGCAGCCGCTGATGTACAAAAAAATCGCGGCGCACCCCGGCACGCGCAAGCTGTTTGCAGACAAACTCACGGCACAAGGCTTGGGCGACACCTTGGGTGACGACATGGCCAAGGCCTACCGCGCTGCCTTGGATGCGGGCAAAAACACCACCGAACCGGTGTTGACCAACTTCAAAACCCAGTTCACCGTGGACTGGGCGCCCTTCATGGGCAAAAAGTGGACCGATGCGGGCGATACTTCGATCCCACCGTCTGACTGGAAGCGCTTGGCCGAGAAAATCTCGACCATTCCAGAGTCCGTCACGCCTCACCAGTTGGTCAAAAAGGTGTACGACGACCGTGCCGCCATGGGCCGCGGGGAGATTCCTGTGGATTGGGGCATGGGCGAGCACATGGCTTTCGCCTCGCTCGTGGCCAGCGGTTACCCCGTGCGCCTGTCGGGTGAGGACTGCGGTCGCGGCACATTCACGCACCGCCATGCGGTCATTCACGACCAAAAGCGTGAAAAGTGGGACACCGGCTCTTATGTAGCCCTGCAAAATGTGTCGGACAAGCAAGCCCCATTCGTGGTCATTGACTCGATCTTGTCCGAAGAAGCCGTTTTGGCCTACGAATATGGCTATGCCTCCAACGATCCCAACACCTTGGTGGTTTGGGAAGCCCAGTTCGGCGATTTCGCCAACGGCGCGCAAGTGGTGATCGACCAGTTCATCGCCTCGGGCGAAGTCAAGTGGGGCCGTGTCAACGGCATCACCTTGATGCTGCCACACGGCTACGAAGGCCAGGGCCCGGAGCACAGTTCGGCCCGCGTGGAGCGTTTCATGCAGTTGGCGGCCGACACCAACATGCAGCTGGTTCAGCCCACCACCGCCAGCCAGATCTTCCATGTGCTGCGCCG
>JACDQO010000326.1 GCA_015657605.1 Limnohabitans sp.
AACGGGGGCTACAACCCGCAGGGCATCCGCATCGGTGGCAAGGGCGGCAACAAGAGCGCCGTCAAGGTCTGGGACCAACGGGCTTACAAGGACTACGACGACAGCCAAGAGCTGGGCACGCGCAACATCAAGGTGGCGCTGCGCCGCCTGCGCCGCTTTGCGCGTGAGGGTTCGCAAGAAGAGCTGGACTTGGACGGCACCATCCGCAAAACCGCAGCCAACGCGGGCTACCTCGACATCCTGATGCGGCCGGAGCGCCACAACAACGTGAAAGTGCTGCTGCTCATGGATGTGGGCGGGACCATGGACGAGCACATCGCGCGCGTTGAAGAAATGTTTTCGGCCGTCAAAGCCGAGTTCAAGCACCTGGACTTTTATTACTTCCACAACTGCGTCTACGACTTCATGTGGAAGAACAACAAGCGCCGCTATGCCGAGAAGTTTCCGACCTGGGACATCCTGCGCAAGTACAACAAGGATTACAAACTGATCTTCATTGGCGACGCCACCATGAGCCCCTATGAGATTTTGCAAAAAGGCGGCAGCGTGGAATACAACAACGAAGAGGCCGGCGCCGAATGGCTGCAGCGGCTGACCCATACCTTTCCGAAGTACGCCTGGATCAACCCCGAACCGCAAGGCGTGTGGCAATACCGCCAAAGCATTTCCATCATCCAGCAGCTCATGAGCCAGCGCATGTTCCCCTTGACCTTGAAAGGCTTGGAAGATGCGATGCGTTTGCTGAGCAAATGAATGGGTTTCAGCGCAGTCGTTGTACAGCGCTGTGGCTGTTTTTGTGCGGGTTTGCAAGCGTTTGGGGGCCCGCTGCGCATGCTGAAAGCCTGCCTACCCAGATATTGAAACCGGCCGCGGCGCCACCTGCTTTTTCTTGGGTGGTGAAAAGCGAAAACGAAGAGATCCGCGACTTCCTGTTGCAGCACATGGAACTTCGGCGCTACCAAGCCCTGAGCGATTTGGACGAAACCGAATTGACGCGCTTGTTGGAAGATGCCGATGAGCAAGCACGCGAGTTACTGGCCACCCAAGGATTTTTCAACCCCCAACTGAGCTGGCAAAAAACCGCCGCACAAGGACCCAGCACACTGGGACAGGTCACTCTCACGGTGGTCACCGGACCACCCGCGCGCATCACCCAAGTGCAATGGCAATGGTTGGATGAGCTGACACAAGCACCCACCGGCCCACGGCAGCAAACGAGCATCCAAAAACAATGGAGCTTGCCACCCGGCGCCCCCTTCACCCAAGCCGCTTGGAGCCAGGCCAAAAACAATGCCCTGCGGCAACTCGTGTCTGAGCATTTCCCTTGGGGCCGCGTGGCTGAGAGCGAAGCCCGGGTGGACGCCGTGACCAACGAGGTGGTGCTGCGCTTGACGCTGGACTCCGGCCCCGCTGTTCGCTTGGGCGACTTGAACATCACAGGCGCCACCAAATACGGCGCCTTGCAAGTGGCGCGACTGGCCCGGTTGCCTCCCGATCAGCCCTACCGGCAAAGCGATTTGCTGGAAGCCCAACAGCGTTTGGTCCTGAGCGGGTTTTACGACTCGGTTTTTGTCAGCCTTGAGCCGGAAGGCAATTTGGCGCGGCCACCGGTCAACATCGAACTCAAAGAGACCTTGCGCCAAAGATGGCTCTTGGGTGTGGGCGTGCGCAGCGACAGCGGCCCTCGTCTGAGCGCCGAACACACACACCACAGCGTTCCGGGTTTGAATTGGCGGGCCGTCAGCCGTCTGGCGATTGACAAAGACCTGCAAACCATGGGGCTCGATCTGCTGGCCCCGCCCGACAGCAGTTTGTGGCGCTGGAACACCTCGGCCCAGTTCAACCGCCAACTGCGCGACAACGATGTGATCAGCAGCCAACGTTGGCGTGCCGGCCGGCTGCAAACCGGCCCACGGATCGACCGCTCTTATTTTGTGCAATACGACATGGCTTCACAGCAAAGCAATGCCTTGGGCCACCTCGAATCGGTCAGTGGCAACTTCGCATGGACTTGGCGCAACTTTGACAGCCTGCCCTTTCCAAGCCGGGGATGGGGCTTGGGACTGGAGCTGGGCTCGGGCGTCAGCTAGGCGCCGTCAACCAACCCTATGTGCGCTGGTTGGCCAAGGGTCTGAGTTTTTGGCCCCTGGGGTCCAACAGCGGTCGCTTGGCGGTGCGGGCCTCGATGGGCAGCGTGGTCAGCCAAGACACCCGGTACTTGCCGACCACCCAGCTGTTTCTCACCGGTGGTGACAACAGTGTGCGAGGTTACGGTTTGAACAGCATTGGGGTGGATCTTGGCCAAGGGCAAATCGG
>JACDQO010000327.1 GCA_015657605.1 Limnohabitans sp.
GCAAGAGCTTCCAGCAGATGGCCGGCTCCATGACCGGCATGACCGAAGAGGAATACCGCAACATGATGATCGCAGGCGGCCGCAGCGTGGAAGGCAACCGCTACATCGGCGAAAACGGCAGCGCCCAAGCCCACAACCAGCCCCAAGGCGCAGCCGGAAAAACACTTTAATTGGGGTCAGATCCCAATTGTTTTGAGAGAACAAGACATGGCCAAAATCACCGCATCCGTCTACACCTCGCATGTGCCCGCCATTGGCGCAGCCATGGACCTGGGCAAGACACAGGAAGACTATTGGAAGCCCGTGTTCGCGGGCTACGACTTCTCCAAGCAGTGGATGAAGGACAACAAGCCGGACGTGATCATCTTGGTGTTCAACGACCATGCCACGGCTTTCAGTTCTGACCTGATTCCCACCTTTGCCATCGGCACCGCTGCCGAGTACCAACCCGCCGACGAAGGCTGGGGACCGCGCCCGGTGCCTGTGGTCAAAGGTCACCCCGAACTGGCCTCGCACATCGCCCAATCGGTCATACAACAAGACTTTGACCTGACCATCGTCAACAAGATGGACGTGGACCACGGCCTGACCGTTCCTCTGTCGCTGATGTGCGGTGAAAAAGACCCGGTGAAAGGCGCTTGGCCTTGCCCAGTGATTCCGTTTGCGGTGAACGTGGTGCAGTACCCCGTGCCCAGCGGCCAACGCTGCTTCAATTTGGGCCAGGCCATCCGCAAAGCGGTGGAGAGTTATGACGAAGACCTCAAGGTCCACATCTGGGGCACGGGCGGCATGAGCCACCAGTTGCAGGGCGCCCGTGCAGGCCTGATCAACCGCGAGTGGGACAACGCCTGGCTCGACCAGTTGATCAACGATCCGGCGTCCTGTGCTGCCACACCGCACATCAACTACGTGCGCGAAGCGGGCAGCGAAGGCATCGAGCTGGTCATGTGGCTGATCGCCCGGGGTGCCATGGTCGATGTCAATGACGGCAAAGCCACAGGCCCGTTGCCTACGGTCAAGCACCGCTTCTACCATGTGCCCGCCAGCAACACGGCGGTGGGCCACCTTATTTTGGAAAACGTTTGAGAGGACAAAACATGAGCAACACCATCAAAGTCGCCCTGGCTGGCGCAGGTGCCTTCGGCATCAAACACTTGGACGGCATCCAAAACATCGACGGCGTCGAAGTCGTCTCGCTGATTGGCCGCGAGTTCGCCAAAACCAAAGAGGTGGCTGACAAATACGGCATTGGCCATGTCACCACCGACCTGAACGAGTCGCTGGCCTTGAAAGAAGTCGACGCCGTCATCTTGTGCACACCCACGCAAATGCACGCCAGCCAGACCTTGGCTTGCCTGAAAGCGGGCAAGCACGTGCAGGTCGAAATCCCGCTGTGTGATGTGTACAAAGAAGGCCAAGAAGTTCTGCGTGTGCAAAAGGAAACCGGCCTGGTGGCCATGGTGGGCCACACCCGGCGCTTCAACCCCAGCCACCAGTGGGTGAACCACAAGATCAAGGCAGGCGAGTTCAACATTCAGCAAATGGATGTGCAGACTTTTTTCTTTCGCCGCACCAACATGAATGCGCTGGGCCAGGCCCGCAGCTGGACCGACCACCTGCTGTGGCACCATGCCGCACACACGGTGGACCTGTTCGCCTACCAGTGCGGCAGCCCCATCGTCAAAGCCAACGCGGTGCAAGGCCCGATCCACCCCACTTTGGGCATCGCCATGGACATGAGCATCCAGCTCAAAGCCGCCAATGGCGCGATCTGCACGCTCAGCCTGTCGTTCAACAACGACGGGCCTTTGGGCACCTACTTCCGCTACATCGGCGATACAGGCACCTATCTGGCGCGTTACGACGACTTGTTCACCGGCAAGGAAGAAAAGATCGACGTCTCCAAAGTGGATGTGTCGATGAACGGCATTGAGTTGCAAGACCGCGAGTTCTTTGCCGCGATCCGTGAGGGCCGCGAGCCCAATTCGAGCATCGCGCAGGTCTTGCCTTGCTACCAGGTCTTGCACGATCTGGAGCAGCAATTGGCCTGAGCATGACCACATTGACGCCTGCGCAAGAACGCCAGCACCTGCAATTGCTGGGGCTGGCGGGCTTTGCCAGCATGGCGTCGATGCGCATTTGCGACCCGATGCTGGTGGTGCTCAGCGAAGAGTTCCAAGTCAGCACCGGCGACGCTTCGGCCGTGGTGTCGGCTTACGCTGTGGTGTACGGTTTGTCGCAATTGTTTTACGGCCCCATGGGGGACCGCTTTGGCAAACTGCGTGTGGTGTCGCTGGCGGTTTTGGCCTGTGCGCTGTTCAGTGCCATCACGGCCTTGTCGTTCAGCTTGCCCATGTTGGTGGTCATGCGCGGTTTCATGGGGGCAGCGGCAGCTGGGGTGATTCCTCTGTCCATGGCTTGGGTGGGAGACCGCGTGCCCTATGAACGGCGTCAGGAAACCTTGGCCAAACTCATGAGTGCCACGGTGATTGGCATGATGGGTGGCTTGTGGTTTGGCGGTTTCACCGCCGACACCCTGGGCTGGCGCGGTGCCTTTGTGGTCTTGGCGATCTTGTTCGCCGTGGCAGCTGGGCTGCTGCTCAAGCTGCTGCGGGGTCAGGCCTTGCCCATGTCAGCGGATGCGCCGGGTGTGTGGGCCTCTTTTCGCAACACCGGGCAGTTGTTGGCCACGCCGCGTGTTCGTTGGGTGTTGGGTGTCACGGCCACTGAAGGCGCCTTGGTGTTTGGCGCCATGGCGTTCATGCCCACGCACTTGCACCAGCACTATGGCTTGAGTGTGGTGGCCGCAGGCTCGGTGATGATGCTGTATGGGGTGGGCGGATTGCTCTACAGCCAAATGGCGCGGCGTTGGCTGGCCTGGTTGGGTGAGCGCGGCTTGGTCAAAACGGGGGTTGGTTTGGTGGCCTCGGGCATGCTTTTACTGGCGTGGGGTACTTTGCCCTGGATGGGCATGTTGGCCTGCGGCATGGCAGGGCTTGGCTTTTACATGCTGCACAACACCTTGCAAGTGCAAGCCACCCAAATGGCGCCAGCCGCTCGGGGCACTGCCGTCACTTTGTTTGCCAGCTCGCTGTTTTTTGGCCAGTCCACAGGGGTGCTGCTCATGGCGCAAAGCGTCGATATGGGTTGGCTGGCCTATGCCTTCAGCGCCGCCGCTGCCGGCGTGATCGTCTTGGGGGTGGTGGTTAGCCGTTTGGTGGGGCGGCACTGATGGCTGCCCATTTCAAGCGATAAGATCACCGCCTGATTGACCAGGAACTTTCCGCATGACAGACCGCTACGCCGTGATCGGCAATCCCATCGAGCAAAGCAAGTCGCCGCTCATCCACAGTACTTTTGCGCAGGTCACGGGGCAAGACATCGACTACGGCAAGTTGCTGGGCCCCTTGGGCGAATTTGCGGCCACGGTGGACGCGTTTCGCGCCAGTGGTGGGCGCGGCATGAATGTGACCGCGCCTTTCAAGCTGGACGCGTTTGCTTACGCCACCCACCTCGCGCCCAGCGCGCAGATGGCCGGTGCGGTGAACGCCATGAAGTTCGAGGGCAACAAGGTCTTTGCGGAAAACTTTGACGGCGTCGGGCTGGTGCGTGATCTGGTGCACAACCTCCAGTGCCCGCTGCAAGGGCGGCGTGTGTTGATTTTGGGGGCAGGGGGCGC
>JACDQO010000328.1 GCA_015657605.1 Limnohabitans sp.
GTCTTGTTGGGAGGACCTGCGCCAGCCGACATCAGACCGGTCATGAGTGCCTTTGGGCATCTTCGGTGGCGGGTTTATCGCCGGATGATTTGGATTCGAATTCGGGTGCAGCTCAATTGATGAGCGGTTTTTTTGCGCCCCAAATCACCCCCGAACAACTGTCGGCCGCTTACCGAAAGACGGTCATGACACCGGTGGTGCTCGGTGCTTCTTTGCTGTTTGGCTTGCTCAATCTGTGTCAATTTTTTGCTGGCTTGATCGCCTTGGTTTTGACCATGCTCCGTCAAGACGCTTTGCTGCAACGTTGCAAATTTTGGTTGTTGCCGGCCATGATTGCCTTGTGCATGGGGCTGAGCTGGTGGCCTGGGAACGTCTGGACGACATCCCCAGCCTACCAACTTGTGGCCAGTCCGGCACTGTGGGCTGACAAGCCCTATCTGGCACCGTTTGTGGAGTGGAGCGTGCGAGCCGAGCCCGCTTGGGCTGACTCGGTGGCTTGGGTCCACAGTGCCTTGCTGCAAGACTTTGAGTTCAAAGTGCCTTTTCGTTCAATCTTTGGGCCTGACACATTGCCCTGATGCCCAGGCGCAATCGCCTGGTCATCACGCCGCTCGGGTGGCTTACTTCAGGATATCGCCCACGCAGAGGTACTTGATCTCCACATAGTCTTCCATGCCGTGGCTGGAACCTTCACGGCCCAAGCCCGACTGCTTGACGCCACCGAAAGGCACATGCTCAGTGGCCAAAATGCCCACGTTGATGCCGACCATGACCGTACTCCAGCGCTTCGGCGACCCGGAAAATGCGGCCCACATCTCGGCTGTAGAAATAGCTGGCCAAGCCAAACTCGGTGTTGTTCGCCGCGTCCACCGCTTCTTGCTCGGTCTTGAACTTGAAGATGGGCGCAAAGGGGCCGAACGTCTCTTCCTTGGCGCAGACCATGTCGGCCGTGGCATCGGCGATGACCGTGGGCTCAAAAAACTGGCCGCCCAAGCGCTTGCCACCGGTGAGCACGCGGCCACCTTTGGCGATGGCGTCTTTCACGTGGCGCTCGACCTTGTCCAATGCGGCAGGCTCGATCAGCGGGCCTTGGTTCACGCCGTCTTCAAAGCCGTTGCCCACCTTGGCCGTTTTGACTTTGGCGGCAAACTTGGTGGCGAAGGCTTCGTAAACGGCTTCTTGCACATAGATGCGGTTGGAGCACACGCAGGTCTGACCGGCTGTTGGCGGTACTTGCTGGCGAGGCACCTTCGACGCGCTGTCGATGTCGGCGTCTTCAAACACGATGAAGGGCGCGTTGCCACCCAACTCCAGAGACATTTTTTTGACGGTGGGCGCGGACTGCGCCATCAAGATGCGGCCCACTTCGGTGGAGCCGGTGAAGCTGATGTGGCGCACCACGTCGCTGGCGCACAGCACTTTGCCCACGGCAATCGAGTTGTCGGCATCGGCGGTGATCATGTTGAGCACGCCTGCAGGAATGCCTGCACGGATGGCCAGCTCGGCTGCGGCCAGGGCCGTCAGGGGCGTGAGTTCCGCTGGTTTGATGATCACCGGGCAGCCTGCGGCCAAGGCCGGTGCGACTTTGCGCGTGATCATGGCCAATGGGAAGTTCCACGGCGTGATGGCCGCGCACACACCAATGGGCTGTTTGAGCACCAGCAAGCGGCGGTTGTTGTCGAACTGGGGTAGGGTCTCGCCGTTGACGCGCTTGGCTTCTTCTGCGAACCACTCGACAAAACTCGCGCCATAAGCGACTTCGCCTTTGGCCTCGGGCAGGGGCTTGCCTTGCTCGGCGGTCATGATGCGGCCCAAATCGTCTTGGTTGGCCATCAGCAGGTCGTACCACTTGCGCAAGATGATGCTGCGCTCTTTGGCGGTTTTGGCTTTCCAGGCGGGCCAGGCTGCGTTGGCAGCGGCAATGGCGGCTTCGGCCTCGGCTGGGCCCAGATTGGCCACATCGGCCAAGTGTGCGCCCGTGGCGGGGTCGGTCACGGCAAAACGGCTGGGGCCCTTGACCCATTGGCCGTTGATCAGGGCATCGGTCTTGAGCAGGCTCGGGTCGTTGAGTTGGGCGAGGGGGGATGTCTTCATGTCCATGGGGGTCTCCAGAAGCTGCAAGTGCAGGTGCTTTTTGTGTTCAACGGGCAAGCTTAGCGTTTGTGCATATGACCGTCTGTCACAAAAGTCTCAAAACCCTGATGCCCAGAGGGCGGCTGGTCATGTGCGAGCCAGAAAATGGCCCTGCCTCAAATCTATAATGGCCGGTTGCACTAAAAGCCCGAATCACCATGAGCCAAGCCCCCATCTCCGTCTCCGACATCCGCAAGACCTTTTTAGACTTTTTTGAGTCCAAGGGCCACACCGTGGTGGCGTCCAGCCCCCTGGTGCCCGGCAATGACCCGACCCTGATGTTCACCAACTCGGGCATGGTCCAGTTCAAGGACGTGTTTTTGGGCTCGGACAAGCGCAGTTATGTGCGCGCCGCGTCGGTGCAAGCCTGCTTGCGGGCCGGTGGCAAGCACAACGACCTGGAAAACGTGGGCTACACCGCACGCCACCACACTTTCTTCGAGATGCTGGGCAACTGGTCGTTTGGCGACTACTTCAAGCGCGAGTCGCTCGAGTGGGCCTGGGAACTGCTGACCCAGGTCTACAAACTGCCCGCCGACAAGTTGTACGCCACGGTGTACATGGAAGATGACGAAGCCCATGCCATTTGGGAGCATATTTTTGTCAAAGCAGGCTGGACGCCTGAGCGCATCAAGGCTGAGAACCGCATCATCCGCATCGGTGACAACAAGGGTGGCCGCTACAAGTCCGACAACTTTTGGATGATGGCCGACACCGGCCCTTGCGGCCCTTGCTCCGAGATTTTTTACGACCACGGCGCACACATTCCCGGCGGCCCACCCGGCAGCCCCGATGAAGACGGCGACCGTTTCATCGAAATCTGGAACAACGTGTTCATGCAGTTCAACATGGACGAAACCGGTGCCGTCACGCCGCTGCCTGCGCCTTGCGTGGACACCGGCATGGGCCTGGAGCGCTTGGCCGCCATCTTGCAGCACGTGCACAGCAACTACGAGATCGACATTTTTGACGCGCTGATCAAGGCCGCATCGCGCGAAACCGGCTGCACCGACCTGAACAACAAGTCGCTGCGCGTGATCGCCGACCACATCCGCGCCACCGCATTTTTGGTGAGCGACGGTGTGGTGCCCAGCAACGAAGGCCGCGGCTACGTGCAGCGCCGCATCGTGCGCCGCGCGATTCGACACGGTTATTTGTTGGGCCAGAAAAAACCGTTTTTCACAAACTGGTGCCCGACTTGGTCAAGCTCATGGGCGCGGCTTACCCCAATATGGCCGATCAGGCCGATCGCATTGCCGACGTTTTGCGTGTGGAAGAAGAGCGATTCTTCGAGACGCTGCAAAGTGGTATGCAAATTCTGGACGCGGCCCTCGAAGGCGGCGTGAAAGTGTTGCCCGGCGAAGTGGCTTTCAAGTTGCACGACACCTATGGCTTCCCCCTCGACCTGTCGGCCGATGTGTGCCGTGAGCGTGGCCTGAGCGTGGATGAAGCGGGTTTTGCCACCGCCATGGAAAAGCAAAAAGCTCAGGCCCGTGCGGCTGGCAAGTTCAAGATGGACAAAGCGCTCGACTACTCGGGCGAGGGCAACGATTTTGTGGGCTACGACGACCTCACGGCCAACGCCAAAGTGTTGGCTTTGTTCGCTGATGGCAATGCTGTGACCGAGCTCAAGGCCGGCCAAGCAGGCGTGGTGGTGTTGGACACGACCCCGTTTTACGCCGAGTCCGGCGGCCAAGTGGGCGACCAAGGCATGATCCACAACGCGGGCGGCCAGTTCAACGTGTTGGATACGCTCAAGATCAAGGCCGATGTGTTTGGCCACCACGGCGAACTCAAAACCGGCAGCCTGAAGGTGGGCGATGCCGTGCAAGCCCATGTGGACATGGGCCTTCGCGCAGCCACCGTGCGCAACCACAGTGCCACCCACCTGATGCACAAAGCCCTGCGCGAAGTGCTGGGCAGCCATGTTCAGCAAAAGGGCAGCTTGGTGAACGCCGAGCGCACCCGTTTTGACTTTGCGCACAACGCACCCGTGACAGACGCTGAGATCCGCCAGATCGAAGCCCAAGTTAACGCTGAAATTTTGGCCAATGCAGCAGCGCAAGCGCGTGTAATGGACATCGAGAGTGCCCAGAAGACGGGCGCGATGATGCTGTTTGGCGAGAAATACGGCGAGACCGTGCGCGTGCTCGACATCGGTTCCAGCCGCGAGCTGTGCGGCGGCACCCACGTCAAAGCCACAGGCGACATTGGCCTGTTCAAGATCGTGGGCGAGGGCGGCGTGGCCGCTGGCGTGCGCCGCATCGAAGCCGTCACGGGCGCGAATGCTTTGGCTTATTTGCAGTCGCTCGAAGACACCGTCACCCAAGCTGCTGGCGCACTCAAGGCTCAGCCCGCTGAGCTGAACAACCGCATTGCCCAAGTGCTGGACCAAGTCAAGGCGCTGGAGAAAGAGCTGGCTGCAGCCAAAGGCAAGCTGGCTTCTGCCCAGGGCGACGAGCTGCTGAGCCAAGCGGTGGACGTCAAAGGCATCAAGCTGCTGGTGGCCACGCTGGAGGGGGCCGACGCCAAGACCTTGCGCGACACCATGGACAAGCTCAAGGACAAGATCAAGACCGCCGTGATTGTGTTGACCGCTGTGGACGGCGACAAGGTCCAAATCGCCGCTGGCGTGACCGCCGACGACCGTGGGCAAAGTCAAAGCGGGCGAGTTGGCCAGCTTTGTTGCAGGCCAGGGTCGGCGGAAAAGGCGGGGGCAAGCCCGATATGGCCATGGCCGGTGGCACCAACCCTGCGGCCTTGCCCGCAGCCTTGGCCAGTGTGCAGGCTTGGGTGACGGCGCGGGTCTGAATCTAGCGCCTGAACAATCAGGCTTTAGAAAAACACAAATCGGACCTTCGGGTCCGATTTTTTTAGCCAGCTTGTGATTCAGCTTGTGGCCCAGCGTGTGGCTTTGAGCATGACGATCAGGCCGCCGCTTGCGACACGGCGCCCTGCTCAATCAAGTCATCTATTTCGGTCTCGCTCAGGCCATGCTCTTGGAGCAATTCGCGTGTGTGCTGGCCCAGCAATGGCGCGGCTTGTCCGGTGTCGGTGGGCGTTTGCGAAAAGTGGATCGGGCACCCAATGCCACGCGTGGTGCCCGCTTGCGGGTGCTCCAAGGTCACCACCATGCCCCGTGCCAGGGTTTGCGGGTGTGACAGCGCCTCTCCAATGGTGTGCACCGGCCCTGCGGGCACGCCCGCTGCATCCATGTCGGCTTGCCATTCGGCGCGGGTGCGTTGGCGCAGCACCGTGTTCATGAGCGTGACCAATTCGTCCAAATGCGCCATGCGGTCGCTGTTGGTGACAAAGCGGGGGTCTTCGCGCCACTCAGGATGGCCCAACACTTGGCAAATGCGCTCCCAGTTGGTTTGGTTGGCTCCGCCGATGTTGATCCAGCCGTCGCTGGCTTCAAAGGCTTGGTAGGGCGCGGTCAGGATGTGTGCCGAGCCCGTGGGCTGCGGTTCGCGCTGCGTGGCCAGCCAAACGGCGGCGTGCCAATAGGTTTGTTGCAGGGCTGCGTCGCTCAAAGAGGTGTCCACGATTTGGCCTTCACCGGTTTTGAGCTTGTGGATGTAAGCGGCCAAGATGCCAGTGGCTGCCAAGATGCCCGCGTTCATGTCTGACACAGCGTTGCCGCTTTTGGCGGGGGGCCGACCGGGTTCGCCCGTCACAGCCATCAGGCCGGCAAAGCCTTGGGCGATCAGGTCAAAGCCCCCTTTGTCGGCATAAGGCCCCGTGCGACCATAGCCCGAGATAGCGCAGTAGATCAGACCCGGGTTCACTTCGCGCAGGGCTTCGTAGCCCAGACCCAACTTTTCCATGGTCCCGCCACGAAAGTTCTCGACCAGCACATCCGCGTTCTTGACCATGCGCAGCAGCAGGGCGCGGCCTTGCGGTTTTTTCAGGTCAATGGCCAGCCCGCGCTTGTTGCGGTTGAGCATCAAAAAGGGCGCAGACACGCCGTTGATTTGCGGGTCGCGGTAGCCCCGGGCGTCATCGCCGCCGGGCAGCTTTTCGATCTTGATGACATCGGCACCCAAGTCGGCCAACAGCAAACCACAGGTCGGGCCCGACATGATCTGCGTCATTTCGAGAACGCGCAGTCCAGCCAAGGGCCCGGTGCGTGTAGCTTTTGCCATACTTGCCATATTCAGCGGCCTTTCCAAAGGGGTTTGCGTTTGGCCACAAAGGCGTTGACGCCTTCGTGGAAGTCCTCACTGCCATAAGCTTGGCGAATCAGGTCCTCAGCCTCGGGTGCGGCGTGCTGCACCAAGCGGTTCAGGGCTTGTTTGCTCACCTGTTGAGTCACCGGTGCCAAGGATGTCAGGCGCTGCACCAAGGCCTTGGTTGCCGCATCGATGTCGCTAGGCTCTGGCCAGTTGGTGCAAGTAGCCGGCAGGCCAAGGCTTCATCCGCCCCGACCATCTCGGCCAGCATGAGCATGCGCTTGACGCGTTGCGGCCCGAATGCGGCACTCAGGCGCGCCACGTTGGCCACCGACAAGCAGTTGCCCAATGTTTTGGCAATCGGCACGCCCAATTGCGAGCCCGGTGTGGCCAGGCGAAAGTCGCAAGCGGTGGCAATGGCCAACCCGCCGCCGACAGCCCAGCCTTCAATGAGGGCCACCGTGGGCATGGGCAACGAGCAAAGCAAGTCAATACAGGCTTCGATCTGCGCCTCGTAGGCCACGCCGTCATCGCCTGTTTCGAATCGGGTGAATTGCTCGATGTCGGTGCCCGCCACAAAGGCTTGGCCTCCAGCGCCACGAAACACCACAGCGCGCACGCTGGCGTCGACTTTGAACGCTTCGCAGTGGCGGCTGAGTTGTTGGTACATGGCCCAGGTCATCGCATTGCGCGCCTGGGGACGGTTGAAGGTCACCGTGGCCACACCTTGCCAAATGGCAAGGTCCACGGTGCCTTCAGGCAGGGTGTCGGTCATCAGCTGTCGAGTTTGACGTTGCTGTCTTTGACCACTTTGGCCCACTTGACCTGCTCGGTGCGGATGAAGTCGGCAAAGCGTTGGGCTGATCCGCCACCGTCTTCTGCGCCAAATTGGGCCAGTTTTTCCATCACATCGGGCATGAGCAACACTTTGTTGATGTCTTCGTTCATGCGCTGCACCATGGCTGGAGGCATCTTTCCCGGTCCTGCCAAGCCGTACCAAGTGGTGGCTTCAAAGTTGGGAAAGCCTGCCTCAACCATGGTGGGCACATTGGGGTAGCTCGATGCCCGCTTGGCGCGGGTCTGTGCAATGGCGCGCACTTTGCCGCTTTTGACATGGGGTGTCGCAGCGGTCATGGTGTCAAACGAATAGCCGATTTGGCCCCCAATCAAATCCGCCAACATGGGGGCGGATCCTTTGTAGGGAATGTGGATGGTGTCCACACCTGCCGCCAATTTGAAGGACTCCAAAGCCATGTGCTGGGCCGAGCCCTGACCGGCAGAACCAAAGCTGACTTTGCCGGGGTTGGCCTTGCACTGGGCGACCAATTCGGCCACGGTTTTGGCGGGTTGGTCGTTGTTCGAGATGAGCAAATTGGGTGTGATCCCCACCAAGGTCAAAGGCGTGAAGTCGCGGTCCACCACATAGTTGAGTTTGGGCATGAGCGCGGGGGCCAAAGCGTGGCTGTTGATGTGTGCCATCAGCAATGTGTTGCCGTCAGGGGCGCCTTGGCCACAGCTTCAGCAGCGATCACCCCAGTGGCCCCGGCGCGGTTTTCTACCAACACGGTGAGGCCCCACATGATTTGCAGCTTTTGCGCCACGATGCGGGCCAAGATGTCGGTGCCGCCTCCTGGTGCAAATCCCACCAAGATGCGCACCGGTCCGGCGGGCAGGGTTTGGGCCTGGATGGACGGGGCCACCATCGTTGCGGCGGTGGCAGCCGTAGCGGCCACAAAGGTTCTGCGTTTCATGTTGTCTCCTTAGGTTTTGTTGGAAATGCACGCGAGAAAACGAAAAGCCCCGGGTTCTGTGCCCTGGTTTCAGTGGCTTGAAAAATGGTCCATGATGGCCTGAACACCGCTGCCTTGCAGCGCCACGCCCGAGAGCTTCAGGCCCATTTCACAGCCCGCCACGGTGGCGATCAGGGTCAGGTCGTTGCTGTCGCCTAGGTGGCCAATGCGGAACATGCGGCCTTTGACTTTGCCCAAGCCCGTGCCCAGTGAGCAGTCAAAGCGTTGGTGGATGACTTTGCGCACCGAGTCGGCGTCGATGCCCTCAGGGTCATGACCCGGTCAGGATGGGTGAGTAAACGGCCGGGTCGGCGCATTGGATAGGCAAGCCCCAGGCGTTCACGGCCGCCCGCACGCCAGCGGCCCAGCGCTGGTGACGCGCAAAAACGTTGTCCAGCCCTTCGGCCAGCA
>JACDQO010000329.1 GCA_015657605.1 Limnohabitans sp.
GGCTTGGCGCAGGCATGCCGCCACGCTGAGGCTTGTGTGCGAGGACATCAAGCAACTGCCCCGATTTCCAGTGCAGCCAGTTGCTCGGCAGCTTCATAAGCCCGCAGCGCATCGACCACGTCTTTCAAATCGCCTTCCATGATGCCGAGTAATTTGTAAAGGGTCAGATGGATGCGGTGGTCTGTCAGGCGCCCTTGCGGAAAGTTGTAGGTGCGGATACGGTCCGAACGGTCGCCGCTGCCGATCAGGCTTTTGCGCTCGGCCGCGTCTTTGGCGCGCGCTCGGCGCGGTCTTTTTCTTGAATGCGGGCCGTGAGCACTTTGAGGGCCTGAGCCTTGTTGCTGTGCTGGCTGCGGCCGTCCTGGCACTCGGCCACGATGCCGGTGGGCAAGTGGGTGATGCGCACCGCCGAGTCGGTTTTGTTGATGTGCTGCCCACCCGCGCCGCTGGCGCGGTAGGTGTCAATCCGCAAATCCGACGGGTTGATCTTGATGGCCTCGGCTTCGTCCGGCTCGGCCAGCACGGCCACAGTGCAGGCGCTGGTGTGAATGCGGCCTTGGGTTTCGGTCGCAGGCACGCGCTGCACACGGTGGCCGCCCGACTCGAACTTGAGTGCGCCATAAACGTTGTCGCCCTCGATGCGCAACACGACTTCCTTGTAACCACCCAGTTCGCTCACCGATTCCGAGACGATCTCGCACTTCCAGCCCTGGCTTTCGGCGTAACGCGTGTACATGCGCAACAGGTCGGCGGCAAACAGGGCCGACTCGTCGCCCCCCGTGCCTGCACGGATTTCGACAAAGGCCGGACGGGCGTCGTCGGGGTCTTTGGGCAACAGCATGCGCTGCAACTCAGCCTCCAGGCTTTGCAGCTCGGCGCTGGCGCTGGCCGCTTCTTCTTCGGCCATCTCGCGCATGTCTGCCTCATCCAACATGGCTTGGGCGGCGGCCAGGTCGGCTTTGCGCTGCTGAAAGCGGGCAAAGCGCGAGGCCACGGCGCTGACTTCGGCATGCTCCCGCGAGAGCTTCAGGAACTGCGTCATGTCGGCCATGATGTCTTCGCGGGACAGCAAAAAGTCCAATTCGGTCAAGCGCAGGGCGTAGCGCTCGAGTTGTTGGATGAGGAAGGGCTTCATGGGGGCGGTTTGATCGGGGTCGCTGCTTTGCGGGGAGGCTCGTCGGTTGCGAGCAAAGGCAAGGGGTCTGGTGGGGACGCCAATTGCCGGTTGGCGCCAAGGCCAGGCTCAAGACAGGCGTCGCTAGCGCTCTTTGCGCAGGAAAACGCGTTGCACCGTCTGCATGCTCTGTTCCCGCAGTTCTGGCGGGGCGCCGCGCAGCTTCTGCCAATGCACCATGCAGCATTTTCTGGGTCAGGCCCTTGGACAAGGCTTCCATCACGGCGATCGGGTCGTCGCCCCGGGCCAGGAGTTTGCGGGCGCGGGCCAGTTCGGCTTCGCGCCAAGCATCGGCTTGGTTTTGCAGTTGTTGGATCAGCGGCACGGCGCAACGCTGGCCCATCCAATCCATGAAGCTTTGCACGCCCGCATCGATGATGACCTCGGCTTCGGCCACCGCCGCTTGTCGGTGGGCTTGGCCGGATTGCACCACGCTGGCCAAGTCGTCCACGGTGTACAGGTACACGTCTTCGAGTGACTTGACTTCGGGTTCGATGTCGCGCGGCACGGCCAAATCGACCATGAACATGGGGCGGTACTTGCGTTTTTTCAGGGCCCGCTCGACCGCGCCCAGACCGATCAAGGGCAGGGTGCTGGCCGTGCAGCTGATGACGGCATCGAATTCATGCAGGCGTTCGGGCAAGTCGGCCAAGGGCATGACTTCGGCCCCAAAGCGGTGGGCCAGCAACTCCGCGCGTCCAAGCTGCGGTTGGCGATGGTCATGCCTTTGGGCTGTTTGGCTGCAAAGTGGGTGGCCACCAACTCGTTCATTTCGCCAGCACCCACGAAGAGGATGCGAATGTCCTTGAGGTCTTCAAAGAGCTGGCTGGCCAGTCGCACCGAGGCTGCCGCCATGCTGATGGAGTGGGCGCCGATCTCGGTAGAACTGCGCACCTCTTTGGCCACAGCGAAGCTGCGCTGGAAAAGTTGGTTCAGTGTGCTGCCCAGGGCACCAGCTTGTTCAGCCGCCCGCACAGCGTCTTTGAGCTGACCCAAAATCTGAGCTTCGCCCAGCACCATGGAGTCCAGCCCACTGGCCACGCGAAACGCATGGCGTGCGGCTTCGTTGCCCTCTAGCAAATAGGTGTGGGCGTGCAGTTCAGAGGCGCTCACGCCACCGGTTTGAGCCAGCCATCGGAGGGTGTCATTGGTGGCGGCCTGGTCTGCAGCGCAATAAATTTCGGTGCGGTTACAGGTCGAAAGAATAGCCGCTTCAGGCTCTTGTGCAATGCGGTTTGCCAAGTCACGGCGCAAGCCGTGCAAGGTGGGGACCAGTTTGTCCACGGCAAACGCGAACCGACCGCGCAGATCCAGCGGCGCGGTGGTGTGGTTCAAACCGAGGGTCCATACAGCCATGAAGGGCATTATAGGCATAGTGTGTCAACTTTGCTTGACACAATCACGACTTGGCCTCCTGACGTGACTTTGGAGGCACAATTTAGGCCTTGGGTGCACCGCTCGTGTGCTTGGCATCGAAAAAGGATGAGTTTTTATGAGCTTGGGCTTGTTGGGGCTTCACCTGCTGGGCTTTGTTTTGCCTGCTTTGGCCATGGCCGTGCTCATGCCTTGGGCGGGCCGTTGGGTCATGGGCACCAGTGCCAAGCCAATCCGCCACCGGATGTGGGTGCATGCGCTGAGCGGCGTGTGCGTGCTGCTGCTGGGTTTATGGCTGCACGGACAAGATGGCAAGATGAGCACTTACATCGCCTTGGTGTTGGTGGCAGCGACGGTCGAGTGGCTCATGCAGCGAGCGTGGATCGCCCGTTGATTCCCATTCGACTTTTTATTCAAAAATCATCAAAGAACAGGACAAATCATGTGGTGCTTCAAAAAACGCACTTGGCTCACCATGGGCGGTTTGGGCTTGGCGCTGGCCTTTAGCAGCGCTTGGGCATTTCCAACCAAACCCATTCGGGTGGTGATGGGTTTCCCGGCGGGTGGACCTTTGGACCAACATGCCCGTTTATTGACCGACCGGCTGCAGACCCATCTGGGCCAACCTGTCTTGGTGGATTACAAAGCGGGCGCTGGCGGCACAGTGGGGGCGCAAGAGGTGATGCGATCTGCCCCCGATGGACACACCCTCATGTTGGCCAACACCGGGGTGATGGTCATCAACCCGGCGCTCTACACCAAGTTGCCCTACAGCACATTGCGTGATTTTGTGCCTGTGGCACGCACCGCCATGCAGCCACTGGCTTTGATGGTCAACCCCAAGGTGCCCGTTCATTCCTTGCAGGAATTCGTGGCTTACGCCAAGGCCCGTCCTGGCCAGATCAATTACGGTTCTGCTGGCAATGGCGGCAGCAGCCACTTGGTGCCTGAGATGTTCAAGTCGGCCACAGGTCTGTTCATGGTCCACATCCC
>JACDQO010000330.1 GCA_015657605.1 Limnohabitans sp.
TGCGGCAGCGGTGCGCCTGGCGCTGGAATGAAAAGGACCAACCCGTGAAACTCTTTCATTACGCGGCCCCACAACACTTTTATCCGCTGGCGGGTCGCCTGTGGCCGTGGCTGGCGCTGTTGGCCAGTGCCTTGGCTGTTGCGGGCCTGTGGGTGGGCTTCATGGTCGCGCCGTCTGACGCGCAGCAGGGGCAGGCCTACCGCATCATTTACATCCATGTGCCGGTGTCGTGGATGGCCATGATCATCTACTTGGCCATGGCCTTTTGGAGCGTGCTCGGGCTGGTGTTCAACACGCGCTTGTCCGGATTGATGACGCGGGCGCTGGCACCCACCGGGGCCATGCTTGCGTTGTTGTCGCTGTGGACCGGTGCTTTGTGGGGCAAGCCGATGTGGGGCACCTATTGGGTGTGGGACGCACGCCTGACCTCGATGCTGATCTTGCTGTTTTTGTATTTGGGCTACATCGCGTTGACCTCGGCCATTGAGGACACGCGCCGCTCGGACCGGGCAGGCGCTTTGGTGGCGGTGGTGGGCGCGGTCAACGTGCCCATCATTTATTTTTCGGTGCAGTGGTGGAACACTTTGCACCAAGGCGCGTCGGTCTCATTCACGCAGTCGCCGCGCATGGCCAGCATCATGCTCACGGGCATGTTGCTCATGAGCTTCGCGGTCTGGATTTATGCCGTGGCCATCGCCTTGTGGCGTGTGCGCAGTTTGATTCTGGAACGCGAGAGCCACGCGGCTTGGGTCCAGCAGCTGCCCGAAGTGCAGGCGCACCGGGCTTTGCGAGGTGCCGCATGATCTGGACCAGCGCTTCTGAGTTTTGGGCCATGGGTGGCTATGGCGTGTACGTCTGGGGCAGCATGGGGGTGAGTGCGGCCTTGATGGTGCTGGAGGTGTGGCTGGCGCGCGTGGCCGTCGGCAAGCGTTGGACGCGGTGTGCGAGGCCATGGACGCTGCGCAAGAAGAAGCCCATGAACCCGACTCGGTCGCACCGACCGCGTCCGCATACAAGTCTTTCAACCCGGGAGCTGCGTCATGAAAAGCCGCCACAAGCGATTGTTTGGCATTGGACTGGGCATGCTGCTCGTCTGCGGTGCGCTGTTTTTTGTGCTCAATGCCTTCCAGAGCAACCTGGTTTTTTTCTTCACGCCCACCCAGGTGGCGGCGGGTGAAGCGCCCAAGGACGGCCACTTTCGGGTGGGCGGCTTGGTCAAAGAGGGCAGCATCCAGCGCGATGGCATGTCGGTGGCCTTTGTGGTGACCGACACGCAGCGTGAGGTGCCGGTGCGCTATGTGGGCCTGTTGCCCGATTTGTTCAAAGAAGGCAAGGGCGTCGTGGCGCAAGGCCGCCTGGACGCAAGCCGCTTGTTTGTGGCCAGCGAAGTGTTGGCCAAGCACGATGAAAACTACATGCCGCCCGAGGCCCAGCACGCGCTGGACGAGGCGGCCAAAGCCCGCATGGGCGCGGCGGTGGCGCAATGATGCGTGCTGATTTTCAGGAGCCTGGCATGTGGGCTGAAGCGGGTCACATGGCCTTGATCATGGCGGCCTGGGTCGCCTTGGCGCAAGCGGTGCTGCCGCTGTGGGGCAGTTTGTCGGCGCGCCGCGCAGGCTGGCAAGCGTTGGCCAGGCCTTTGGCGCAGTTGCACTGGTCTTGATTGTGTTGTCGTTTGGCGCTTTGTGGCATGCGTTTTATGTGCACGACTTCAGTGTTGTGTATGTGGCCAACAACTCCAACACCTTGCTGCCCACGCCCTACCGCCTCTCGGCCATTTGGGCCGGGCATGAGGGCTCTTTGGTGCTGTGGGTTTTGATGCTGGCGCTGTGGTCGGTGGCGGTGGCCACGTTTTCCAAGCGTTTGCCGCAAGCCATGGTGGCCCAAGTGCTGGGCGTCATGGGCGCAGTGTCGGTGGGCTTTTTGGTTTTTATCTTGGCCTTGTCCAATCCGTTTGCCCGGCAGTTCCCGGCGCCTGCCGAGGGGCGCGACTTGACGCCTTTGCTGCAAGACCCCGGTTTGGTCATCCACCCGCCGATGCTTTACATGGGCTATGTGGGTTTGTCGGTGGCCTTTGCTTTTGCCATGGCGGCGCTGCTCTCGGGCAGGCTCGACGCCGCATGGGCACGTTGGGCGCGGCCTTGGACGGTGGCGGCCTGGGGCTTTTTGACGCTGGGCATCGCTTTGGGTTCGTGGTGGGCTTATTACGAATTGGGCTGGGGCGGCTGGTGGTTTTGGGACCCGGTAGAAAACGCCTCGCTCATGCCCTGGCTGGTGGCCACGGCGCTCATCCATTCGCTCATGGTCACCGACAAGCGAGGGCAGTTCAAGGCCTGGACGGTGCTCTTGGCCATTGGCGCTTTTTCACTCAGTTTACTCGGCACCTTCCTTGTGCGCTCGGGCGTGTTGACTTCGGTGCACGCCTTTGCGACCGACCCGGGGCGGGGCGTTTTCATCTTGCTGTTTTTGGTTCGTGGTGGTGGGCGTGTCGCTAGCCTTGTTTGCCTGGCGCGCGCCGCAGTGGACCAATGCCTCGCAGCCTGTCGTGGGTTCGCGCGATCGTTTTTGCTGCTCAACAGCGTGCTCTTGGTGGTGGCCATGGCGGCGGTGTTGTTGGGCACTCTCTACCCCTTGATCATCGACGCGCTGAACCTTGGCAAGTTGTCGGTCGGCCCACCGTATTTCGACCGCGTGTTTGTGCCGCTGATGGTGCCGCTGCTCTTGGCCATGGTGCCAGGCACGGTGGTGCCTTGGCATGTGGCGCGCTGGGCCGCGCTGCGCTCGGTGTTGGTGCCGGGGGCGCTCGCGCTGCTGGCGGCCAGTGCGTGGGCCACTTGGGGCGCTGCGCCTCAGACTGCAGATGCCGTGACCACCGCAGGCGGTTGGCTCACGGTGATGGGCGGCACGCTGGGCGGCTGGATCGTGCTCTCGGGCGCTTGGCAATCGCGCAACGCCTGCGCCTGCCGGGATCGCCGGGCCTGGCTTGGTGGGGCATGCAGGTCGCGCACTTGGGTGTGGCGGTGATGGTTCTGGGCATCACCGGCGTCAAGTCTTTTGAGGTGGAGCGCGACGTGCGTTTGGGTGTGGGTGATTCGGTCACGGTGGCCGGTGTGCGTTACCAATTGATCGGTGTGGGCAACCATTTGGGACCGAACTATTTGGCCTTGCGCGCAGAAGTGCACTTGTTCGAAGGTGAGCCAGGACGTGAGCGGCAGGTGGGCACATTGCTGCCCGAAAAACGCCGTTACGTCTCGAGCGCCATGCCCATGACCGAAGCGGGGATTGACCGCAACCTCTGGCGTGACCGCTATGTGTCTTTGGGCGAGCCCTTGGCGGGCGAGCCACCGCAGTGGAGCTTTCGGGTCTACCACAAGCCTTATGTGTCGTGGATTTGGCTGGGTGCGGTGTTCATGGTTTTGGGCGGGGGCTTGGCCGCTTTTGACAGGCGATATCGGCAGGCGCCTGTGAAGTCCGGTGCCAGCGCCAGCGGCCTTGGCCTCGGGCAAGCTGGGGGCCGCCGCATGAGCGCGATCGGCGCAGCTGCGACCAGCCGGCGCATGCCGCGTTGGGTGTTTGTGCCGCTGGCGCTGTTTTTGGGCATGGCGGTGTTTTTGGCCGTGGGCCTCACGCGCAACCCGCAAGAAATTCCCTCGCCACTCATCGGACAGCCTGCGCCTGCTTTCAAGTTGCCTGTGGTGGGCGGGGCTGGGGTGTTTGGTGCCGAGCAATTCAAAGGGCAAGTTTCGCTCGTCAACCTGTGGGCCACCTGGTGCGCTGGGTGCAAAGAAGAGCACCCGATTTTGATGGCGCTGGCCCGTCAGCCGGGCTTGCAAATGGTGGGCATCAATTACAAAGAGCTGCAAGCCTCTGAGTTGTCGGGCCAAGACCCTTTGAGCCCTGAAGTCCAGCAAAAAGCCACGGCGCGCAGCCAAGCCTGGCTGCAAAAACAAGGCCAAGCTTTTAGCGTGAATCTGCTCGATCTGGATGGTCGGGTGGGCATGGACTTTGGTGTCTACGGTTTGCCAGAGACGTATTTGATAGACCGTCAGGGCGTGGTGCGTTTCAAGCATGCTGGGGCTTTGACGCCTGAAGTTTTGCAGCAAAACTGCTGCCCTTGCTGCGGAGTTTGCAGTGAGGCGGTTTGTGATTTCCATCCGGCGAAAAGCCATGCACGCTGGTCTGGCCAGTGCGTTGTGGTGGGCTGTTTCGGCGGGGGCCCAAGTGCCGAGTGCGCCGATCACCCCGACTGTGCCGCTTGTTCAAGCAGCCCTGCCTGGTGTGGGCTCGACCGTTTTGGCGCAAGGTGATGCGCCCATGACCGCGCCGATTCAAGCGCGCTGGGATCACATCGCGGCCGAGCTGCGCTGCTTGGTGTGCCAAAACGAATCCTTGGCCTCCTCGAATGCCGAGTTGGCGGTCGACTTGCGCCGCGAGGTGCGCAGCTTGATCGAGCAAGGCCAAAGCGATGCCGACATCCGCAGCTTTTTGATCAAACGCTATGGCGACTTTGTGCTCTACAAGCCCGAAGTTAAGCCCGTGACCTGGCTGCTGTGGTTTGGTCCCTTTGCCTTGTTGCTGATGGCGTTGGCGGTGGCGCTGCGCCTGATGCGCCGCAAGCCTGCTGCGCCAGCGCCTTTGACCGACAGCGAGCGCGAACGCGTTCGCCAAATGCTGGAGTCCTGATGTCCTTTTTGCCGCCTTGGATGGGTTTGTTGTGCGTGCTCCTGTGCCTGGGTGGCTTGGCTGCTTGGGTGGTGCAGCGGGGCTTGAAGCAAAAAGTGCCTGCAGTGAACAGCGATGTGCAGTCTCAGGTGAACCGCCAAATTCAACAGCAACATTTGGCCGATTTGGACCGTGCCTTGAGCGAGGGCCGCTTGGATGCGGGGCAACACCAATCGGCGCGCGATGAGTTGTTGCGCCACGTGCTGGACGATGACGCGCAGGCCGCTGTCAGCCGTTCGAACGCGAGCCTGCCTGTGGCTTGGCGCTGGATGGTGGTGAGCTTGGTCTTGCTCAGCGGCCTGAGCTATGTGCAACTGGGTGCGCCGCAGACGTGGTGGACAGTGCCGTTGAGTCAACGTGTCAAGATCAGCGCCACCACGCCTGAACAATTGGCCGAGCAGACCCGACAGTGGCTGCAGACCACACAAAAAAGCCCCAAGGATGTAGAGGCTTGGTTGACCCTGGCGCGCTTGCATGCCGCCCAAAACGCACACGCTTTGGCGGAGCAAGCCTTGGCGCAGGTGCTCAGCCTGGCGCCTGAGCCCGACCTGTGGATTGAGCGCGCACAAATGAAAGCCTTGAGCGCGGGCGGTGTGTATGCCGGAGAGCTTGGCAATGGATTGAGGACGTGTTGGCGCACACAGCCCCAGCACCTGAACGCCTTGGTGCTGGCGGCAGTGGCGGCCTTGTCTGAAAAAACATGAGGCGGAACGCAAAATTGGCACGCGTGAAGATTGCCGAACAACTGCCA
>JACDQO010000331.1 GCA_015657605.1 Limnohabitans sp.
CAGATCAACCGGGCAGAAGCTGCCAAAGCCAAAGGGGTCTGGCGTCTGTTTCCCAAAGACCCAATGGACGGCTTCAAGGACTTGCGCCAAGGCGTGCAGGTCAACCGCAACCGCGACATGAGCTGGGTGCGCACCTTGGACAAAAAATCTGCCGAGCGCCGCATGGGTGTGTGGATGCAGCTGGCCGAAAACGAAAGCGGTCTGCAACTGACCTTGACCGACGAAGCAGGCCACACTGGCACGGCGCACACAGCCATCGCCTGGCAAGCCCCCAAAGACGCGCAGCAGGCCGAAGACAAGCTCAAAAGCGCTTTGGGCAAGCTGGGCGACACCTTGTTCGAGCCGCTGGACGTGCAGATCGGCCTGCACCGTCCTTGGTTTGTGCCGCCCTCGCAGCTCAACGCCTTGCGCCGCGACGCCGTGCAAGCCCTGGAAACAGCCCGCTCGGAAGGCCTGCACCGCCTGCCGCGCACGGTGCCGGTGACACCGCCTGTGGCTTACCCCGAAGACACCCTCACCTATCTGGCCAATGTGTTCAACCAAAAGGCCCGAGACTTTTATGCCAAACACGGCGTCAAGGTGATTGATGCGGCCTATGAAAGCCAAGAAGAATTGGGCGAAGTCAGCCTGATGATCACCAAACACTGCGTGCGATTTAGCCTCAGCTTGTGCCCCAAGCAGGCCAAAGGCGTGACAGGCGTGCAAGGCACGGTCAAGGCCGAGCCCATGCAACTCATCAACGGCAAAGAAAAACTCACCCTGCGCTTTGACTGCAAACCCTGCGAAATGCATGTGGTGGGCAAGATCAAGAAGTCGGTCTTGAATGCCGTGCCAGAAAGTCCAATGCAGTTTTACAAATCAAGGCCTGTGGTGGGGCTGCACTGATTCTGCTGGGATCAGTCCAGCCAAGCCCAAGACTTCAGTTTGTACGCCCCATCTGCTTGTCGCCAAACGACAGCTATGGCGTGCCGTGGGGTTCCATCCAGCATCACTTGCAACGACAGTTCAAACTGCAGGCCCGCCACCACTTGCTGGTGGGCCAGGGTCACGTCTTTGTAAAGCACCCTCGCCTTGTTTTGAACGGCAAACGTCTGCACCGCAAAGCGGGCGGCTTCTTGTACATCGGGGCTGAAAGTGTCGCTGGAAGCCCAAGCACCTGCGACAGCGGTGCTGGCTGTATCGGCTGCCAAGGGTTTGGTGTTGGTTGAGGCTGTGGGCATCTCGGGACTGCAGGCACTGGTCGAACCGCTGCCACGAGGAACAAGACTTTCAGCTTCACGGCTCGGCCCATTGATCAGCCCAGCGGCTTGAAGAGTTCATTCAAGTCCGACTCACCAAACAGCGGCTCTTTACGCTGCACCGCGCCCGCGTACATGTCTTGCGCCAACTGGGCTTTGCGCTCTTGCAGGGCCAAGATGCGCTCTTCGATCGTGCCTTGCGCCACCAGTTTGAGCACCCAAACGCTCTGGGTTTGGCCAATGCGGTGAGCGCGGTCGGTGGCCTGGTTTTCTACGGCGGGGTTCCACCACGGGTCGTAATGGATCACGGTGTCGGCCTGCGGCAGGTTCAAGCCCACGCCTCCGGCCTTGAGGCTGATGAGGAACAGTGGCACCTGCCCACTGGTGAATTGGTCGATGAGGGTGTCGCGATTTTTGCTCTGGCCCGTGAGCTTGACCCAAGGGATGCCCAGGCGCGGCAGCTCTTGCTCGATCAGGCTGAGCATTTGGGTGAACTGCGAAAACAGCAAAATCTTGCGGCCTTCTGCCACCATCTCGGGCAGCATGTCGAGCAGTTGCTCCAGCTTGGCCGATGGCTTGCCCTGGCTGGCCGCGCCCATTTTGAGCAAACGCGGATCGCAACACACTTGGCGCAGCTTGAGCAGCGCATCCAAGATGGTGATTTGCGACTTGGCCAAACCTTGAGCGCTCAGGGCGTCACGCACGGTTTTTTCCATGCCCAAACGGATGGTTTCGTACAGGTCGGCCTGTTGGCCTTGCAACGGCACAGGCATCAGGGTTTCGACCTTGGGCGGCAGCTCACTGGCCACCACATCTTTGGTTCGGCGCAGCATGAAGGGCGTGATGCGCTTGCGCAGCTGGTCCATTTTCTCGCTGTTGCCTTGGCGCTCAATCGGGTTGCGAAACAGCTCGGCAAAGCGCTTTTGGCTGCCCAAAAAGCCGGGCATCAAGAAATGAAACAGGCTCCACAATTCGCCCAAATGGTTTTCCATGGGCGTGCCCGACAGGCACAGACGGTGCGCCGCAGGAATATCGCCCACGGTTTGCGCCGCGTGGGTGTTGGCGTTTTTGATGTTTTGCGCTTCGTCCAGCACCAACAGGTGCCAATCGATGGTCAGCCACAACTCACGGTCACGGTGAAGCAAGGAGTAAGGCGTGAACACGATGTCAAAACCATGGAGGTCTTGTGCAGCGCCATGTCGTGTCAGACCGTGGTGGATGTGGGTGGTCAAACTCGGACAAAAGCGGGCCGCTTCGCGTTGCCAGTTGCCCAGCAAGCTCACCGGCGCCACGATGAGGGCGGGTTGAGTGAGGCGACCGGCTTCTTTTTCCGTCAGGATGTGCGCCAGGGTCTGCAGGGTTTTGCCCAAGCCCATGTCGTCAGCCAGGATGCCCGCCAGTTGGTGCGTACGCAAAAACTGCAACCAATTGAGGCCCTGCTGCTGGTAAGGCCGCAAGGTCGCTTGCAGGCTGGCGGGAACGGGTACCACAGGCAGGCTGTCGAGGCCACGCATTTGCTGCACCAGCTTCATCAAGCTTGGCGCCCGCCCAAGACACACCTTCGCCCAACGAAGCGGCTGTTCTCAAGGCCTCCAGACGTGACAGTCGCAGCTCATCACCAGCCCAATCGCGACCGCGTTCGGAGACCAACTCCATGAGCGTGGTCAGCCAAGGTTCAATTTTCGCGGTAGGCAGCTTCACAAAGCCTTCGCCCTGCAAGTCGGGCAGGTACAAATAGGGCGGCAACTCCGCCTTTTCGCCCTCGGCGGTCGCGCTGCTGATTTGCGCAAGCGTTGTCAAAATCATGGGCACCCAAGGCAGGATGTTCACCCTTTTGCCGTCGATGTCCATGCCCAGCGACAAGTCAAACCAGGGCGAGGTTTCCGGCGCTTCGGTGTCACCCGACAAGTCGATGTGCACGTCGTCGGCCAGTCGCAACCATGGGGTGGCGCCCGAGATGACATTCACATCCAGACCCGCTTGGCGCAGCGGCGCAAAGTCGTTTTCCAGCCACTCCAACCAGCGCTGCTGGGACTGCTCGGGCGGCAAGGCGAACAGGTTGGCGTCGAATGTGACCAAGCCCAATCCGGCTAAGGCGTCCCAGGCTTGCCGCTCACTGGGCAGGTCACGCAGCAACATGCGCGCATGTGTCCCTTGCCCCACCATGACGCGGCTTTGCTGACCCGGCCAAAAGCCGATGTGGCCGTCATAGTCAAAGCTCAATTCGGCCAAAAACAGGCCCTGCAAACCCCGATCGGCGGGGTGCGCCGGTGAAATGTTGAGCAGGCCACGGGGCTTGACGCCTCGAATTTCAGGCATTTTTTGAATCACGGGCGGCAAAGGTACCGGGCCCAAACGCTCAAGCAACTGGTTTTGAAACTTGAATGCCACGCTCTCAGGTAACACGGGCGAGTTGGATAAGACTTGCAACGCGTTGGCGCTCAGGCCCTGCGTGTCCAAGGGTCCACAAAGGCCTTGCACCGTGTCCATGAAAAAAGGCGGCTGGTTCAAGCCATACACCACACCAGGGTGCAGCGGCTGCATGCGCAACTGCCAGCCACCGGGCAAATGGTCTTGGCCTTTGACCTCGTGCCACGACCCCACCAATGCTTCGGGGGTGTCTTGCCAGCGCAAAGCGATGCCATCGTCAGACACCAGACGACCGGTTTGGCTGCACAGCTTCAAGAGCAGTTGCCCAGGCATGCCGTGCAGTTTGACCTCGCTTTGAAATCCGTAGGAACTGAAGCTGCTGGCAGCCGGACAGGCCTTCAACAAGTCAAAGATATCCCGGTCCAATGGGCTGCTGGTTTGCCAGATGGGGTCATGCGGCGAGGGTTCGGTGCTCAGCTTTTTGGCTTTGCCCCACTCACCATTGCGCTTTTGGGCAGCCCGTTTCACGGCCAAGTGAAACACGGGTTTGTAAGCGGTTTGCACCACAGACAAGCTGTACACAAATTGGTCATGCGTACTGCCGGGCAAGGTGTAGGCGACCGGGCCATTGGCGTTTTCCAAGCGGTTCAGCCAGTCGCGGACCTGGTATTCGGCGTGGCTCAAGGCACGCTCTTTCTCCATTTGAGAACGGCGCTCCACCACCTCTGGCGAAGGACCATCGGGTCCCCATTCGTTGAGAAGGGCCAAGCCTTGCATCGAGGCCAAAATGCCCAGAGCCGCGCCATGTTTGCAATAGCGCCCCACTGGGCAGGTGCAGCCACTGCGCCATTCGCTCAGGTTGCCTCCGGCACTGACACGCAGTTCGGCATTGACCGAATAGGGCTGCACCTTCGTTAGCCCTGTACCTGTCCTTGCAAAGCGCCAGCCGTCGCCGTCGGGCGTCAACTGGGAAGACAAGACCTTGTCTTGCAGGTACAAAGTGGTGCCCCGAGACCACGCTCCCTGGTCAAAATAAAAAGCCAGCTGCGAAGGGGGAAACCACTGCCGTGGCGTGTCAGACTTCATGGCGTCAAATGCTCAGCCCACCCACTTGCGGGCGTTTTGCCACACGCGCAGCCAAGGGCTGGTGGCATTGATGTCGCCACTTGTCCAGCTCATCTGCACATTGCGAAACACGCGCTCGGGGTGCGGCATCATGGCGGTGAAGCGTCCGTCGGCCGTGGTCACGGCCGTCAGGCCCCCTGCGCTGCCGTTGGGGTTGAAGGGGTAAGCCTCGGTGGCCTGGCCGTGGTTGTCCACAAAGCGCATGGCGCCAAGGGCTTGGGCCGGGTTGCCCCGGTATTTGAAGTTGGCATAGCCTTCGCCGTGCGCCACGGCAATCGGCAAGCGGCTGCCGGCCATGCCTTGCAAAAACAAGCTGGGCGAATCCAGCACCTCGACCATGGACAGGCGGGCTTCAAAGCGCTCACTCTGGTTGGTGGTGAAACGCGGCCAATTTTGCGCACCGGGGATGATGTCGGCCAGTTCCGCAAACATCTGGCAGCCGTTGCACA
>JACDQO010000332.1 GCA_015657605.1 Limnohabitans sp.
CCCAATTGGGTGGCGAGTTGCAAAAAAGCACCCCCGAACAAGCCAGGGCTTTCATTGAGCAACAGATCAACCTGTGGGGCCGCGTGGTCAAAGAACGCAAAATCACCATTGAATAAGTGAATGAAAAGGGATGGGCCACAACTGCGTACAAGCAACGGGCCCCTCCCAAACCGTGGCATGCTCACTGTTTTGGGGATGGTCCTTCGTGATGCAGTTTTTGGCCCGCTGGTTCAGCCTTTTTGGGTTGTTGCTGTTGTCAGCTTGCAGCAGCGTCCCCACTTCAAGCTACGCCCCCAAACTGGGGCAAATGGGCAAAGACGTGATGTGGTTGCCCACACGCGATGAGTTGGTGACCCAAATGCTCACGGCGGCGCAGGTCTCACCCGAAGACGAGGTGGTGGACTTGGGTGCCGGTGACGGCAAGATCGCGATCGCGGCGGCACGGCAATTTGGGGCGCGGGCTTGGGGGATTGAGTACAACAAAAACCTTGCCGAACTGGCGCAGCGCAATGCCGACAAGGCAGGTCTGGCAGGCCGGGTGCGCATCGTGCAGGGCGACATCTTCAAAGAAGACTTTTCCAAAGCCAGTGTGGTCACGCTCTATTTGCTGGAAGAGTTGAACGAACAACTGCGCCCCACCTTGTTGGGCATGCGCCCTGGCACGCGCGTGGTGTCCAACACCTTTGGCATGGGCGACTGGGAGCCCGATCAGGTGATCCGTGTGGGCAGCAACACCGGGTATTACTGGAAAGTACCCGCCCAGGTGGCGGGTCAGTGGTCGGTGCAAGGCCTGGATCGCCGTGGCCCGGTGCTGCTGGCCTTGACCCAGCGCTACCAGCGCGTAGGCGGCACGTTGGCCTGGGGTGACAAGGTGCAGCCCTTATTGGGCACCCGCCTCGACGGTGCCGACTTGCATTTCAGCTTCGTCAAAGAAGACGGGCAATTGCAGGCGGTTCAAGTCCGGGTGCAAGGGGCCACCATGGCGGGCGAATGGGCAGGGCCTTACGGCATGTTCGAGTTTCAGCCCGAAGTGGTGAAAGTCAGCGCCCAGCGCTTGGGCAACTAACTCAGGCATTGCGTATGCGCCTTTTTCTTACCGCGACCGCCCCGTGCACTTGGGGCCTTACCCACTGGAGCGCTTGAGCCGCACGTCTGCCACGCCCGACGACAGCGCCCTGCCGCCCATGCAGGCTTTGGGTTTTTCGCATGATGACCCCGAGTCGCTGACCCACGCCATGGCCCGTTACATGGCCATGTTTGACTTGGTGCGCGATGGGGCGGTGAACTCCAAAGAGGGGGAGATTCCAGACGACCCGACCGAGCGGGCCCAGCACCTGAAGGCAGCGGGTTATTACTTTGACGCGTCGATGATGGGCGTGTGCGCGCTGCCCGCCAGTGCTTGGCTGGCCGATCCGATCCGCAACCCGGCTGTGCCCGCTCTGGGCGAAGAGTTGGCGCAGAGCCAACCTGCCAGTTTTGCGGCTGGCATGGACATGATCTTGGCCGATGTGCTGGAGTCGGCCCGCACGGTGCACGGGCCGATTGGGCACCACAGCCATGCCATCGTGATTCTGGTGGAATTTGCGCGGGACCCCAAACCGGGTGAGCCCGGCTGCGATTGGTTGTCCGGCACACAAGAACCCCGAGCCGCCGTATTGGCTGCGCAAACGGCCGTGCTGCTGTCGAGCTATTTGCGCATGCTGGGCCACGAGGCCCGCGCCCACAGCGCCAGCTGCAGCGATGTGGACTTGGCCCGCCTGGCTTTGGCTGCAGGTCTGACGCTGCCCGATGGCGGCAACCCCTATGTGGGCCAGCGCTACGCCTTGGCCGCTGTCAGCACCACGCTGGCGCTGGCCCTGATCAGGCCTTGGCGCCCCAGCAAAACCGCTGGCAAAGTCACGGCCCGGCTTGGTGGTTGGGGCAGGGCACCTTCAAAGGGGCATTCCACCGCGACGCCTATGCCCGGCGCGAGTTTCGCCAAGGGGCGCACCCGTTTGAAACCCTCAAGCGCCAAGCCACCCCCACCACCTTCATCGACCACGACCGCGTGCCGCGCTTTCCCAAGCGTGCCGACTTTTTTGCGCGGGCTTTGTTTGGCGACCTGGGTAAGTCGGTGCAAGACGACGCCAAGAACGCGCACTACGTGATGAAAAGCCCCATCGGGGCCTGTGCCCGCCGGGCGCTGGGCGCTTTGTTGCTCTTGCAGTTTGGCCCGGCGCGAGGCGCGGTCGCCGCCAGCACACAAGACCCGCAGCGCAACGCCGACAACCTGAAAGCCGCTTCTTACTATTTTGGGGTGGACGCGGTGGGCCTGTGCGCCGTGCCCGAGTGGGCGTACTACTCGCACGACGCGGGCGGCAACCCCATGCCGGCCTACCACGCCAACGCATTGAACCTGCTGATCGACCAAGGCCACGAAACCATGGAAGGCGCCAGCGGCGACGACTGGATTTCGGTGGCGCAGAGCATGCGGGCTTATTTGCGCTTTTCGCTCATGGGCGGCATTTTGGCTGAGCAGATTCGGCGGCTCGGCTATTCGGCCCGGGTGCATTCGGTGCTGGACGGCGATGTGCTGCAGCCGCCTTTGTTGTTGTTGTCCGGTCTGGGCGAAGTCAGCCGCATTGGTGAGGTGATCCTCAACCCGTTTTTGGGGCCGCGCCTGAAAAGCGGCAGCGTGACCACCGACATGCCCATGGCCCCTGACCAGCCCATTGATTTTGGCCTGCAAAGCTTTTGCGAAAGCTGCAACAAGTGCGCCCGCGAATGCCCCTCGGGGGCCATCACGGCAGGCCCCAAGCTGATGTACAACGGCTACGAAATCTGGAAGAGCGACGCCGAAAAATGTGCCCGCTACCGCATCACCAACGCGGCAGGCGGCATGTGCGGGCGCTGCATGAAAACCTGCCCCTGGAATCTGGAAGGCCTGCTGGCCGACAGCCTGTGGCGGCAAGTGGCCATGAAGCTGCCCGCCGCCGCACCCGCGCTCGCTAGGCTCGACGACCTGCTCGATCGCGGCAGCATCAACCCGGTCAAAAAATGGTGGTGGGACATTGAGCTGGACAAGG
>JACDQO010000333.1 GCA_015657605.1 Limnohabitans sp.
ACTTTGCAGACGCGATCGCTGGCCTTGGCTGGACCGTATCGGGGCCCATTTGACCGAACCACACCCGCACGGCCGTGTGGTGGCCTGCTCGGCGCTCAAGCGCGCCTACCGTGACCGCATTCGGGCGCAAGCGGGTGAGGTGTTTTTCATCTTCCTCAACGGCGACTTTGAGCTGATTGGCCAACGCATGCGTCAGCGCCAGGACCACTACATGCCATTGGACTTGCTCGAAAGTCAATTTCACACCCTCGAGCGGCCGCAACCCGATGAAGGCGATGTCATCGAGCTGCCGATCACCGAAGCAATTAACGACTTGGTGCGCTTGGCATGGGCTGCGGCGCAAACACACCGTCAACACCCGGCCCCCTCCACAACCGAGACTTCGCCATGAAAACCGTTGTTTGCCACTCGGCCCAAGACCTGCGCATCGAACACACCGAACTGCCCGCTTTGGGCGAGAACCAGCTGCGTGTGAATGTGGCCTATGGCGGCATTTGCGGCTCGGACCTGCATTACTACCAGCACGGCGGTTTTGGTACCGTGCGAATCAAGCAGCCCATTGCGCTGGGCCATGAAATCTCGGGTGTGGTCGATGCTGTGGGTGCGGGCGTGAGCGGCGTGCCCCAAGGCCAGCGCATCGCCATCTCCCCTTCGCGCCCTGCGGCCACTGCCGTTTTTGCCAAGCAGGCCAGCACAACCATTGCCTCCACATGCGCTTTTACGGCAGCGCCATGCCCTTTCCGCACATCCAGGGGGGCTTCAGTGAGCAACTCATCATCGAGGGCTACCAAGCCCACCCGATTGCCGACCACCTGAGTCTGTCTGAGGCCGCACTGGCAGAGCCCTTGTCGGTGGGCTTGCACGCCATCCAGCGTGCAGGCAGTGTGCTGGGCAAGCAGGTGCTGGTGACCGGTTGTGGCCCCATTGGCTCACTGCTGATTGGCGCTTTGCGCAGGGCCGGTGCGGCGCGTATTGTGGCCGCCGACATTGCCGATTTGCCGTTGAAGTGCGCCAAAGAAATGGGCGCAGACGAGACCATCAACCTCAAGACCCAACCCCAAGCACTCGACGCCTACAAGGTGGACAAAGGCCAGTTCGACACTGTGTTTGAAGCCTCGGGCAGCGAAGCCGCTTTGCGCGTGGGCCTGGACACCATCGTGCCGCGTGGCGTGCTGATCACCGTGGGCATGGGCGGCGACATCAGCCTGCCCATGACACAAATCGTGGCCAAAGAGGTGGACCTGCGCGGCACCTTCCGCTTCCATGCCGAATTTGCCACCGCGGTGCGCTTCTTGAACGAAGGCTTGGTCAATGGCAAGCCTGTCATCACCAGCGTCTTGCCGCTGGACAGCGCCATCGAAGCCTTTGACTTGGCGGCCGACAAGAGCCAGTCACTCAAGGTACAGATTTCTTTCCAAAACGCCTGAAAATCACAGGTTTTCCAGCCCTCTCTAGAAAGTTTTCACCATGTCCAAAATCGCCCTCGTCACCGGTGCCAGCTCCGGCATTGGCAAAGCCTGCGCTCTGGCCCTGCTCAAAGAAGGCTGGCAAGTGGTCTTGGTCGGTCGCCGTGCTGACGCGCTGGCCGCTGCCGTGCTTGAGGCCGGTGCCAACGCTGGCCACGCCCACGCGATCCCGACCGACCTGTCCAAAGAACCCGAAGTCAAAGCCCTGTTCGATCAAATCCGTTCGCGCTTTGGCCGCCTTGATCTGGTGTTCAACAACGCAGGCATCTCACTTCCCTACACTTTGCCGGGCGACCTGTCGGGCGACGAATGGCGCCGTGCGGTGGACATCAACCTCAACGGCGCGTTCTACACCTTGTCCTACGCCTTCAAGCTGATGCAAGAGCAAAGCCCGCAAGGCGGCCGCATCATCAACAACGGCTCGATCTCGGCCCATGTGCCACGCCCCGGCTCGATCGCCTACACCGCCACCAAACACGCCATCTCGGGCCTGACCCGCGCGGCTTCTTTGGATGGCCGCCCCTACAGCATCGCGGTGGGCCAGATCGACATCGGCAACGTGGCCTCCGACATGACGCTCAAGATGGCCTCGGGCGTGCACCAGGCCGACCTGAGCATCAAAGCCGAGCCGCGCATGGACATGTCCGCTGTGGTCGAGACTTCCTGACCATGTCGCGCCTGCCTTTGTCGGCCAACATCTTGTTCACCACCGTGATGGCGACCAACATGCCGTTTGTGGGGCGTGGCTGATCAAGCGCTGATGCGCACCACCGCATCAGCACGTTGGTGCAAATCAGGCAACAGCTCCAAGCCCAAACCCGGCATGTCGTTCAGGCTGATCATGCCGTTCTTCACCTGCGGCAACTCGGTCACCAGTTCCTTGTACCAGCCGCTGTAAAAGGCCCGCACACTTTCCTGGATCAGCGCATTGGGCGCGTGCAGCGACAAGTGGGTGGATGCAGCCCACACCACCGGCCCGGTGCAGTCGTGCGGGGCCACGGGCAGCTGCCACGCGTCGGCCATGGCGGCGATCTTGCGGGCCTCGGTCAGGCCGCCGCACCAGCTCAAATCGAGCATGGCCACACCTGCCACACCGGTTTGCAAATAATCCTTGAAACCCCATTTGTAGCTGAGCGTTTCGCTCGCGCAAATCAGCGCTTTGCAGTCCACCGCGTACTGCTTGAGCAGATCGAGGCTGTCCATGCGAATCGCGTCTTCGTGCCAGAAGGTGTTGAACTCCTGCAGGGCACGTGAAATCTTTTGCGCCATGGGCAGGCGCCACAGGCTGTGGAACTCCACCATGATGTCCATCTTGTCGCCCACCGCATGTCGGATTTTGCGGAAAGGCTCCAGCGCCGTGTTCAGGTCTTGCGGGCTGATGTACTGGCCGTGCGACTTTTCTGCGGCCACATCAAAGGGCCAGATCTTCATGCCGGTGATGCCTTCAGAGAGCAACGACTCCGCCACTTCGTCCGCGCGGTGCAAAAACCTTGCAGGTCTTCATAAGGCCCGGCGTTGTTGCCCAAACCCCAATTGCTGCTGGTTTGGTTCACGTTGCTGCGGATGTACTGGTAACCCGCACAGGTGTTGTACACGCGGATCTGGTCGCGGCTCTTGCCGCCCAGCGCGGTGTAAACCGGCATGCCAGCGGCTTTGCCAAAAATGTCCCACAGCGCGATGTCCACCGCCGAGTTGCCGCGTGTCTCCACCCCGGACCCGCGCCAGCCCAAATAACCCGTGATATCGCGCTGGCGTGACTCAATGGCCAATGGGTCTTGCCCTACCAACTTGGGGGCCACCCACTCGTGCAGATAGGCTTCGACAGCTTGCGCGCCCATGAAGGTTTCGCCCAAGCCCACCAGGCCCTCATCGGTGTGCAGGCGCACCCAAATGATGTTGGGAAACTCTCCCAAACGGATGGTTTCGAGTTGTGTGATTTTCATGAGAACACCCATCGAGACGTTAAAAAAGCCCCACAGCTTCTGGCTGTGGAGCTCCTGGACTCAATGCACTGCAAAAGTGGCATCGAGACGGGGTTGAGGATCAACCGCCGCGTGACTTGCGCAGTTCGTCCTGCACCACTTTGATGGCATCTGCACCAATCGAGTCTTTGTGCTTGTCGTACACCGAAGCCACGCGTGCGCGGATGCGGTTTTGCTCAGCAGCGCTGACTTCGTTGACCTGCATGCCCTTGGTTTTGAGCGAAGCCAAAGATCTTTCGTTCAGAGCACGGTTGGCAGCGCGCTGAACCTTTTGGCCTTCCATGGCGGCTTCACGCAACACCGCTTGCTCTTGTGGGTTCAGCTGGTCCCACAGTTTTTTGCTGTAAAGAATCAGGAACGGCGTGTAAGCATGTCGCGTCACGCTCAAGAACCGCTGCACTTCGTTGAACTTGGAGGTCTCAATCGTCACGAAGGGATTTTCCTGACCGTCGATGGTCTTGGTTTCCAGCGCGGTGAACACCTCGCCAAAAGCCATGGGCACGGCGTTGGTGCCCAGCGTCCTGAAGGTGTCCAAGAAGATGTTGTTCTGCATCACGCGAACTTTGACACCCTCAAAATCCTCCAACTTGGTGACTGGGCGCTTGCTGTTGGTGAGGTTACGGAAACCGTTTTCCCAATACGCCAGATTCACCAAGCCAGCCGCTTCCAGTCGGGCATTGAAAAATCTGCCGGCAGGGCCATCGAGCACCGCATCGGCTTCTTTTTCATTGGCAAACAAGAACGGCAAATCGAACACACCCAACTCTTTGACAATGCCCACCAAGGGTGAGCTGGAGGTGCACACCATTTCTTGAGTGCCGGCACGCAGTGCCTGTGTCGCGGGCAAATCGCCGCCCGCAGCACCGCCCCAGAAGGCGGTGATCTTCATCTTGCCGCCAGTTGCAGCCAAACT
>JACDQO010000334.1 GCA_015657605.1 Limnohabitans sp.
AACTCGCTGTACAGCTGCGCGGCCAGCGTCTTGTTGGGCGCAAACACAATGGCGGGCCGCCCCAGCTGGGCGATCACGTTGGCCATGGTGAAGGTTTTGCCCGAGCCGGTCACGCCCAAGAGGGTCTGAAACACCTCGCCGTCGTGCACGCCTTCGACCAACTGCTCGATCGCCACCGGCTGATCGCCCGCGGGCGGGTACGGCTGGTAAAGCTCAAACGGCGAACCGGGGTAGCTGACAAAACTCCCTGCAGCGAAAGGATCTGCATCTGGGTTCGCTTCAACGATGGAAATGGGAGACAAGTTGGACATCTTTTCAAATCAGCCGCAGGTGAAATCAGCGGCAAAGGCCCGTTAAAATCAGGGGAAACCCGAAAGCCTAACCGAGGATCGGGTTTCCCGCCACCCATGAACACAATCCAAGGACTTTCCATGTCTCTGTTTTCCGCCGTCGAAATGGCCCCCCCGCGACCCTATTTTGGGTCTGAACGAGCAATTCAATGCCGACACCAACCCCAACAAAGTCAACCTGGGCGTGGGCGTGTATTTCGACGACAACGGCAAACTGCCGCTGCTGCAGTGTGTGCAAGCCGCCGAAAAAACCATGATGGCCACCCCCTCAGCGCGTGGCTACCTGCCGATTGACGGCATCGTGGCCTATGACAACGCCGTCAAAGCCCTGGTGTTTGGTGCCGAATCGGACGTGGTCAAGTCGGGCCGCGTGTCCACCGTGCAAGCCATTGGCGGCACGGGTGGCCTGAAAATCGGCGCCGACTTCCTGAAAAAAGTCAGCCCCAACGCCAAAGTGCTGATCTCTGACCCCAGCTGGGAAAACCACCGCGCCATCTTTGTGAATGCCGGTTTTGAAGTCGGCACTTACGCTTATTACGACGCCGAAAAACGCGGCGTCAACTTTGAAGGCATGTTGGCCAGCCTGAACGCTGCTGCCCCTGGCACCATCGTGGTGCTGCACGCTTGCTGCCACAACCCCACGGGTTATGACATCACCGATGCCCAATGGGCCCAGGTCATTGCGGTGGTCAAAGCCAAGGGCCTGACCGCTTTCCTCGACATGGCTTACCAAGGTTTTGGCCACGGCATCGCCGAAGACGGCGCGGTCATCGCCAAGTTTGTGGCCGCTGGCCTGAACATCTTCGTGTCCACCTCTTTCTCCAAGAGCTTCAGCCTGTACGGCGAGCGCGTGGGCGCCCTGTCGGTGGTGGCCAACGACAAAGAAGAAGCCTCGCGCGTTTTGAGCCAACTCAAAATCGCGATCCGTACCAATTACTCCAACCCACCCATCCACGGCGGTGCGGTGGTGGCGGCGGTGCTGAACAACCCCGAGCTGCGTGCCCTGTGGGAAAAAGAGTTGGGCGAGATGCGCGTGCGCATCAAGGCCATGCGCCAAAAGCTGGTGGACAGCCTCAAAGCCGCTGGCGTGCAACAAGACATGTCTTTCATCACCACCCAGATTGGCATGTTCAGCTACTCGGGGCTGACCAAAGACCAAATGGTGCGCCTGCGCAGCGAGTTTGGGGTTTACGGCACCGATACCGGCCGCATGTGCGTGGCGGCGCTGAACAGCAAAAACATCGACTATGTCTGCGCTGCCATCGCCAAAGTGGTCTGAGTTGACGCCCATCAAGTCTGACTTTCAGCTTGCGACCGCCCCAGACGGGGCGGTTTCTTTTTGGTCGGTCCGGGATGTGACTGCTGATTAGGGTACGGACTCAAAAAATACCTCCGGGTCTCCTGTACTATTGCTGCAACGCAACATTTTGTTGCAAGGAAACTGAAAAATGCTTTACCAGATCTTCGAAACACAACGCTCGATCATGGAACCTTTTTCCGATCTGGCACAAGCAGCGGCCAAGCTGTACAGCAACCCCTTGAACCCCATGGCGCAAACGCCCTTGGCCCAACGCGTGTCAGCGGGTTACGCCCTGATGCACCGCCTGGGCAAAGACTACGAAAAGCCCGAATTTGGCATCAAGACCGTGAAGGTCAATCGGGTGGATGTGGCCATCCATGAGCGCATCGAGATCGACAAGCCTTTTTGCGAGTTGCGCCGTTTCAAGCGTTTCTCGGACGACGCGGCCACATTGACCCAACTCAAGGCTCAGCCCGTGGTGCTGATCGTGGCGCCTTTGTCGGGCCACTACGCCACCTTGCTGCGCGACACCGTCAAGACCATGCTGCAAGACCACAAGGTCTACATCACCGATTGGAAAAACGCCCGCTTGGTGCCCTTGTCCGAGGGTGAATTTCACTTGGACGATTACATCAACTACGTGCAAGAGTTCATTCGTCACCTGCAAGCCACCTATGGCCATTGCCATGTGGTGAGTGTTTGTCAGCCGACGGTGCCGGTGTTGGCCGCCGTGTCTCTGATGGCCAGCCGTGGCGAGAAGACCCCGCTGACCATGACCATGATGGGTGGCCCCATCGATGCGCGCAAGTCGCCCACCTCGGTCAACAACCTGGCCACCAACAAGAGTTTTGAGTGGTTTGAGAACAATGTGATTTACCGCGTGCCGCCGAACTTCCCCGGTGCTGGCCGACGTGTTTATCCCGGCTTTTTGCAGTACACCGGCTTCGTGGCCATGAACCCCGACCGCCACGCCAACAGCCACTACGATTACTTCAAAGACCTGATCAAGGGTGACGACGCCAGCGCCGAAGCCCACCGCAAGTTCTACGACGAGTACAACGCCGTTTTGGACATGGACGCCGATTACTACCTGGAAACCATCCAGACGGTGTTCCAAGACTTCAAACTGGTCAACGGCACTTGGGACGTCAAAGGCGTTGACGGCAAGGTCGAACGCGTGCGCCCACAAGACATCAAGGGCACGGCCCTGATGACCGTGGAAGGTGAGCTGGACGATATCTCCGGCTCTGGCCAAACCCGTGCAGCACAAGACCTGTGCAGCGGCGTGCCCGCCAGTGAGCGCAAGCACTTGGAGGTGGAGGGTGCGGGTCACTATGGCATCTTCAGTGGCCGCCGCTGGCGCGACATGGTTTACCCACAACTGGTCAAGTTCATCTTGAACCATCCGCCCAAAACGGCCACCAAAGCGCCCAACAAAGCGCCTGCGATCGTTCAGCCTAAGACTGCAGCAAAAGCCGCGCCGAAAACCGTGACAAAGCCGGTGGCGAAGACCGCCAAAAAGACTGCAACCCAAACGCCGGTTCAAGCCCCGGTCAAAGCCGCCGCGAAATCCAAAGCGGCGGTCAAAACTACCTGGGTTCAACCCGGCAAAAAAGCTTGAGGTCCATGCCCGCTTTGCCCAGAACAGCGCCTGAGACCCAGGCGCTTTTTCTATTGCTGAACGATGCGCTGCCCCAAACGCAGTGCACACGCTGTGGCTTTCCAGATTGCGCTGCCTATGCCCGCGCCATGGCCGAGGGGCAGGCAGCCAT
>JACDQO010000335.1 GCA_015657605.1 Limnohabitans sp.
CGAAGACAAAACCGTGCTCAAGGCAGCGGCACGTGCGCCAAAGAAGCGCTCACCAGCGCCGATGCCGTCACGCTCAATGCCGCCTTGTCCACCGGCAGTTTGTCGGCTCAGCTCAGCCGCGCAGATTTCGAACAAGCCACCCAGGCCCTGACAGCCCGCTGCATCACCGCCGTGCGCAAAGCGCTGCGCGATGCGCAACTGGCCAAAGACGATGTGCAAGGCGTGGTCATGGTGGGCGGCTCCACCCGCATGCCGCAAATCCAGCAGACCGTAGCCGACTTCTTTGGTCAGGCACCGCTGAACAACCTCAACCCCGACGAAGTCGTGGCCTTGGGCGCGGCCATCCAGGCCAATAAGTTGGCGGGCAACAACGCCGCAGGCGAATTGCTGCTGCTCGACGTGATCCCGCTGTCGCTGGGCATCGAGACCATGGGCGGTCTGGTCGAGCGCATCATCCCGCGCAACCAGACCATTCCCACCGCCATGGCGCAAGACTTCACCACTTACCAAGACGGCCAGACGGCCCTCGCGCTGCATGTGGTGCAGGGTGAGCGCGACCTGGTGCAAGACTGTCGTAGCCTGGCCCGCTTTGAGTTGCGTGGCATCCCACCCATGGCCGCAGGCGCCGCCCGCATCCGCGTCACCTTCACGGTGGATGCCGACGGTCTGCTGAACGTGGGTGCCAAAGAACAAATCAGTGGCGTGGAAGCCCGCATCGACGTCAAGCCCTCGTATGGCCTGAGCGACGACCAAATCGCCACCATGCTGCAAGAAAGCTTCACCACCGCCCAGGCCGATATGAAAGCCCGTGCGTTGTTGGAAGCCCGCGTCGACGCCGACCGCATGTTGCTGGCCACGCGCAGCGCTTTGGCCGCCGATGGCCAACTGCTGAGCGCCGCCGAGCGTGCCAGCATCGATGCCCTGATGGCCACCTTGCAAGCTGCCGTTCAAACAGAACAAGACGCCAAAGCGCTGGAAGACTGCACTCAAGCACTGGCCAAAGGCACCGAAGCCTTTGCCGCCGAGCGCATGAACCACAGCATCCAAAAAGCCTTGGCGGGGCAAAATATCCAAGCGCTTTGAGCGCCCCCCTCATCGACTCGACCTGCGAACACCCTTATGCCCGTCATCAAAATATTGCCCCACCCCGAGTACTGCCCCCAAGGCGCCGAGATCACTGCGCCTGCAGGCACCAGCATCTGCGAAGCCTTGCTCGACAACCACATCAACATCGAACACGCATGCGACATGAGCGCGGCCTGCACCACCTGCCATGTGGTGGTGCGCGAAGGCTTCAAGAGCCTGGGTGAGATGGAAGAAACCGAGGAAGACCTGCTCGACCGCGCTTGGGGCCTCGAGCCCAACTCGCGCCTGAGCTGCCAGGCCTTTGTGGCCAAAAGCGATCTGGTCATCGAGATCCCGCGCTACACCATCAACCACGCCAAAGAAAACCACTGAACAGACGGAGCGACAAGACATGCGCCAAATTGTTCTGGACACCGAAACCACAGGCCTTTCGGCCGAAGGCGGCGACCGCATCATTGAGCTGGGGTGTGTGGAGCTGTATGCCCGCAAGCTCACCGGTAAAAACCTCCATTTCTATTTCAACCCAGAGCGTGACAGCCACGAAGACGCGCTCAAGGTGCACGGCATCAGCAACGAGTTTTTGCGTGACAAACCCAAGTTTGCGCAATTGGCCGATGAAATCCTTGAATACTTGGCTGATGCCGAGTTGATCATTCACAACGCGGCTTTTGATGTGGGTTTTCTGAACAAAGAGCTGGAGCGTGTGGGCAAGAAGCCCCTCAAGGCCTACGTCAGCAACGTCATCGACACCCTGGCCATGGCCAAGGAAATGTTTCCCGGCAAGCGCAACAGTCTCGACTCGCTGTGCGACCGCCTCGAAGTCGACAACTCCGGCCGCACCTTGCACGGCGCCTTGCTCGATGCCGAGTTGTTGGCCGACGTTTACATCAACATGACGCGGGGCCAAGAAGCCTTGTTGATCGACGCGGGCGATGCCCCC
>JACDQO010000336.1 GCA_015657605.1 Limnohabitans sp.
GGCGGGTGATCGGCAGCGGCACACCCAAATACCTGAACTCCCCCGAAACCCCGGTGTTCCACAAAGGCCGCGAGTTGTATGGCCTCTATGAAGCCCGCGAAGCCCTGCACAGCGCGGGCTACGTGCTGGTGACCGAAGGCTATATGGACGTGGTGGCACTGGCACAACTCGGCTTTGCCAACGCAGTGGCCACGCTGGGCACAGCCTGCACGCCCGACCATGTGCAAAAGCTGTTCCGCTTCACCGACTCGGTGGTCTTCAGTTTTGACGGCGACGGCGCAGGCCGCCGCGCTGCACGCAAGGCGCTCGACGGCGCCCTGCCCTACGCCACAGATGTGCGCAGCATCAAGTTTTTGTTTTTGCCCGCAGAGCACGACCCCGACAGCTATGTGCGCGAGTTCGGCCAAGAGGCTTTTGCCGAGCAGATCAAGCAGGCCATGCCGCTGTCGCGCTTTTTGATCGAAGCGGCCAGCGCCGACTGCGACCTGCAAACCGCCGAAGGCCGCGCACGTTTGTCGAGCCAAGCCCGACCGTTGTGGCAGCTGCTGCCCGACGGTGCACTCAAGCAGCAATTGCTGTCGGAGCTGGCGCAACTGATCCAGCTGGAAACCGCAGGCCTTGAAAAACTCTGGGGCCAACAAGCGGCCAAGTGACCAGCGCTTTGCCCCCGCTGCGCGCCTTGCAGCAGCACCCGCACCCCAGTCTGCCAACGCAGCCTTCAGCAAGGCTGCCAGTGCAGGGCATGACGAATACACTCCATTCGAGCCAAACTACGGCGAACCAACGGCCTGGTCAGGTGGCAACACCTTTGTCCCGTCCAACGGCAACAGCCACTGGAAAAACAAGAACCCCAACTGGACACCTGGCAGCAAATTTGGCAACAGCAAGTACAAGCGTGATGCCGCACCCGTGTACACGGGCCCGCGCACCGTGCCCGCCAGTCGGGCTGACCATGCAGCCCGCGTGCTGCTGGGCAACATGGCGCTGTGGGAGACCCTGAGCGGCGAAGACCATGCCATGCTGTGCGCACTGCCTTCACCGCACGGGCCTTTGTTTGCTTGGCTCGAGTCGCAATTCCACGAACAAGGGGCCTTGGGTTGGTCCGCTTTGCGCGAGCACATGCTGGGCCAGCCGTTTGCCGAAGATGCCCAACGGTGGGTGGCGCAAGACAAGATGAACGCGGTGGCGGGCAACGAAGAAGCCACCCCGCCTGATGTGCAAGAAGCCCGGCAAGAATTGCGCCGCTTGCTGAACATGCTCAAGGTGGACCACTTGCAACAGCTCAAAAACGAAGCCTTGGCCCAGCACCAAGGTGGCCAAGACCCCGAGGCACTGGCCCGTTACAGCAGCCTGGACAAACGCTGGCGCGAACTCAAAGCCGCAGCGGCCGCGGTGCCGCTGGATTGAGGCTTATTTGCCCACCAGCTGGTTGAATTTGTCGGCCTCAAAAGTTTCCCGGGCTGCGCCGACTCCGGGTACTGGCATCTGTTGTTGTGCACACAGCTGCTCCAAAGCCTTCCAGATCAAGGAAATTTGCGCCTCTTGACCGGCCGCGTTGTCGATCAAGCCGCGCAAAGCCTGACTGACCGGGTCGTCGTCTTGGGTGATGCCATAAGCACTGAACTTGCGATCGGTGCCCGACACATCGGCGCTTTCGCCTTGTTTGGAAGGGATGATGCGGGCCGGAATGCCCACCGCCGTGGCGCCGGCAGGCACCGGCTTGATGACCACCGCATTGCTGCCGATCTTGGCCCCATCGCCCACCTCAAAGCCACCCAGTACCTTGGCCCCAGCACTGACCACCACATCTTTGCCCAAGGTGGGGTGACGTTTGGCACCTTTGTACAGCGAGGTGCCGCCCAAGGTCACGCCCTGGTAAATCGTGCAGCCGTCACCAATCTCGGCCGTCTCGCCGACCACCACGCCCATGGCATGGTCAAAAAACACCCGTTCACCGATCTTGGCACCGGGGTGAATCTCGATACCGGTCAAGCCCCGCGACACATGCGAGATGAAGCGCCCCAGCCACTTGAAGCCATGGTTCCAGCACCAGTGGGCCCGGCGGTGCAGCACCAGAGCGTGCAACCCGGGGTAGCAGGTCAACACCTCCCACGCGGTGCGGGCGGCCGGGTCCCGGTCAAGAATGCATTGGATGTCGGAGCGAAGGCGAGAAAACATAGGCCCTGAGTCTATCGCTTGACTTGTTTGTTTGCGTCCGTCGCTTGAATCATGGCTTTAGCCACCCCGCGCAAGATATGGATTTCTTCAGGGCTCAGGTCGGCGCGGTTGAACAACTGGTTAAGTCGCGGCATGAGCTTTTTGGGCGCAGCCGGGTCCAAAAAGCCAATGTCGGTCAACGCCTGCTCCCAATGCGCGAGCATGCCCGCCACCTGCTGCGCATCGGCCTTGTCTGCAGGCGGTACCGCGTCCTGTACAGGAAAGCCCCCCAGCGCCACCCGCCAGTCGTAGGCGATGACCTGAATGGCCGAGCCCAGGTTGAGCGAGCCAAATTGCGGATGCGTCGGGATCGACAGCGCCACATGGCAGCGGTAAACGTCTTCGTTTTTCATGCCAAAGCGCTCGGAGCCAAACAAGAAGGCCACGCTCTGCTCAGGCGCACCGGGCCGGGTCAGCTCGGCAAAATGCTCACGCGGCGAACGGGTCGGCGGGCCAAAGTCGCGTGGGGTCATGGCCGTGGCACACAAATGGGTCACACCTTCCAAGGCTTCCTCCAGCGTGTCCACCACGCGGGCCTTGGCCAGCACGTCGTTGGCCCCACTGGCACGCTGGATGGTTTCTTCCTTGCGCAGCACATTGGGCCAGCGCGGTTTGACCAAGACCAGATCGTCAAAACCCATGACTTTCAGGGCCCGGGCGGCAGCGCCCACGTTGCCGGCATGGCTGGTTTCTATCAGGATGAATCGCGTTTGCATGCCCCGATTGTCCACGCTGGAGCTTGGCAAACCGGAGCGGCATCAGCGCTTGATGACGCCAAAACGACGGACACCCTGGCCTTTTCATGAGAAAATGCCCGCTTCGCCGCCGCGATCGTGCGTGGGCCAGTTCAGTTCTTCACACAATTCATGTCGTCCAATCTCCACCCCATGCTCAATGTGGCCATCAAGGCTGCACGCGCCGCTGGCGCCATCATCAACCGTGCTGCGCTCGACGTGGAAGCGGTTCGCATTTCGCAAAAGCAGGTCAATGACTTTGTGACCGAAGTTGACCACGCCAGCGAAAAAATCATCATCGAGACCTTGCTGACCGCCTACCCCGACCACGGCATCTTGGCCGAAGAATCGGGCACCGAGCATGGCAACGCGGCCTCTGACCACATCTGGATCATCGACCCCCTGGACGGCACGACCAACTTCATCCACGGCTTCCCTGTTTATTGCGTGAGCATTGCCCTGCAAGTGCGCGGCAAGATCGAGCAAGCCGTCATTTACGACCCCACCCGCAACGACCTGTTCACCGCCACCAAAGGCCGTGGCGCGTTCATGAACGACCGCCGCCTGCGCGTGAGCAAGCGCATCCGTCTGCAGGAATGCATCATTTCCACAGGTTTCCCCTTCCGCAAGGGCGACAACTTCAACCAGTACCTGCGCATGATGGGCGACGTGATGCAACGCACCGCAGGCCTGCGACGCCCAGGTTCTGCCGCGCTCGACCTGGCCTACGTGGCCGCAGGTTTCACCGATGGCTTCTTTGAAACCGGTTTGTCGCCTTGGGACGTGGCTGCGGGTTCCTTGTTGGTGACCGAAGCCGGAGGCCTGATCGGCAACTTCACAGGCGAGTCTGACTTCTTGGAACAAAAAGAATGCCTGGCCGGTGCGCCCCGCATTTACGGCCAGTTGGTCAGCATCTTGGGCCGTTACAGCAAATTTGCCAGCGCAGGCGACAAGGCCAACGTGCGCACCGCCGTGGACGCCTTGAGCCGCGAGCGCACAGGCGACACACACAATCCGGACGCCGAAGGCGCTGACGCTGCTCCCAGCAAAAGCACTGAAACGGCCAACGACGAGCGCAAAGACGCGCCGTTTTAAGCAAGCGACCGACACGTCCAACCCGCGTCTTGAGCTCGAAAAAAAAAGCCAACCCAAACGAGGGTGCTTTTTTTGTGCCTGTCAGCCGATCAGTTGCCGGCCGTTGACTCGTCGCTCGAATCACCATCGGCGGGCGGCAAGCGCATGGCCAGCACCTTGTCGATGGCGCGACCGTCCATGTCCACGATTTCCAGTTTCCAACCTTCCCACACCACAGAGTCGGCCACCTTGGGCAAGGTACCGGTCAGCAGCATGATCATGCCGCTCAGGGTGTGGTAACGGCCACGCTCTTCTTCGGGCACCTCTTCCAGACCTAAACGGTCTTTCAGCTCGGGCACGGGAATGTGGCCGTCAAGCAGCCAACTGCCATCGTCACGCTGCACCGCCCACGATGTCTCAGGGTCACGCGGCTGGAACTCGCCCGTGATCGCCTCGATCAAGTCCTGCAGCGTGATGATGCCCTGCACCTCACCGTACTCGTCGATCACAAAGGCCATGTGCACATCAGACAGTCTGAAGTTGTCGAGCAACTCCATGCCGGTGATGGTCTCGGGCACATACAAAGGCGCTTGCAAACCCTGCTCTTGCAAGGATTGCGGATGCGCGGGTCTTTCAGGGCGCGGGCCAGCCACTGGCGGGCGTTGATCACGCCCAAGATGTTTTCAATGCCGCCTTGCACCACCGGAAAACGGGCGTGGTCCGAGTCTTCGATCAAGCGCAAGCTCTCTTCAAACGAGTCGTCCACATCCAGGCAAACAATGTCGGCTCGCGGCACCATGAGCGATCCGATCTGGCGGTCGTCCAAACGGAACACGTTGCGCACCATGGTGTGTTCGTGCGACTCGATCACACCCGCCGAAGTGCCCTCCACCAGCATGGCGTGGATTTCTTCTTCGGTCACGGGAGTGCCCTTGGTCTCTTTCACACCCATCAGGCGCAACAAGGCGCGGGTAGAAGCCGACAACAAAATCACAAACGGTTTGGTGGCCAGCGCCAAAAAGTTGATGGGCCGTGCCACCAATCGGGCAAAGGTTTCGGGATAAGACTGGCCAATGCGCTTGGGCACCAACTCGCCCACCACGATCGAGAAATAGGTGATGGTCACAACCACCAAGGCGGTGGCACCAAAACTGGCATAAGCCTGAGCAACACCCAAGCTCACCAGCCAATGCGACAAGGGCTCTGCCAGTGCAGCTTCACCCACGATACCGTTCAAAACACCGATCGACGTGATGCCAATCTGGATGGTGGACAAAAATCGGGTGGGGTCTTCGCCCAATTTGACAGCCGCTGCGGCGCCGCTGTCGCCCTCATCAATCAACTTCTGAAGCCTGGCTTTTCTGGCGGTGACCAGCGCTATCTCAGACATGGCAAACAAGCCGTTCAGGCAGATGAGGGCAAAAAGTATCGCTATTTCCATACAGGGGGCTCGTTGGAGCCCTGGGAGTTTCGTTGCCACGATTGTAAAGAAGCCCGTACCTCACTCCCACTAAAATCAATCCTTGCTCTCCAAACCCACTCCTGAATCCGGTGACTTTGACGCAAGTCAGTCCCGTTCTTGATGCCCAACAACATGCTCCCTGCACCCAGCCCCGCTGACTACGCTGGCCACACGCCCATGATGGCCCAGTACCTGGGCATCAAGGCGGAGTTTCCAGACACGCTGGTGTTCTACCGCATGGGCGACTTTTACGAGCTGTTCTTTGCCGACGCCGAAAAAGCCGCTGGCCTGCTCGACATCACCTTGACGCGCCGGGGTCAATCGGCAGGGCAGCCGGTGCTCATGGCAGGCGTGCCCTTTCATTCGGTCGAGACGTATTTGGCCCGGCTCATCAAGCTGGGTGAATCGGTGGCCATTTGCGAGCAAGTGGGCGATGTGGCCACATCCAAAGGCCCGGTCGAGCGCAAAGTGGTGCGCGTGGTCACCCCCGGCACCCTGACCGACACCGAACTGTTGTCCGACAAAAGCGAAGCGATTTTGCTGGCCGTGCACCAAGCGGGCAAAAACCGCTGCGGCCTGGCATGGCTGAGCGTCACCCAGGGCGTGGTGCATTTGGCCGAATGCGGCCAAGACGAACTGGCCGACTGGGTGGACCGCATCAGCCCCAGCGAACTGCTGGCCAGCGCGGGCATGACGCCAACCTTTGAGCAAAAACTGCGCGGCCTCAAACCGCAGGCCGGGGCAGCTGGTCATTCGCCTTGCGGCCCGATTTTCAGTTTGACGCAGGCTTGGGCCAACGCAAGCTGCTGGAGCAACTCCAAGCCGCGTCGCTGGCCGCCTGGAGCGCCGACACCTTGGCCGACGCGCACGCCGCCGCCGCTGCCTTGCTCACTTATGCCGAACACACCCAAGGCCGCAGCCTGCCGCATGTGCAGCGCGTGCAGGTGCAGCGCTCGGACGCGTTGATTGACCTGCCCGCCAGCACCCGCCGCAACCTGGAGCTGACGCAAACCCTGCGCGGCGAAAGCGCTTCGGATTCGCCCACGCTGTTTGCCCTGCTCGACACCTGCATGACCGGCATGGGCAGCCGCTTGCTCAAAAGCTGGCTGCTCAGCCCGCCGCGTGACCGCCAAGTCGCCATGGACCGCTTGCAAGCCCAAGCCGTTTTGCGCGGCGACAGCGGCGCAGGTGCATGGGGAGGCCTGCGCGAACAACTCAAAGGCGCGAGCGATGTGGAGCGCATCACCGCCCGCACCGCGCTGCGCCAGGTGCGTCCGCGCGAACTGGTGGCCCTGCGCCATGCGCTGGCGCGTGCGGGGGCGCTGTCGGTGCAAGTGCAGGCCCTTCAGCCTGAGCCGGGCAGCTTGTTGGCCGGCATGGCCCGCTGGCTCACACCGCCCACCCATTGCGCAGAACTTCTGCACATGGCCTTGCTCGAAGAGCCCGCTGCCCTGGTACGCGACGGCGGCGTGATCGCCGATGGCCTGGACGCCGAGCTGGACGAGTTGCGCGGCATCCAGACCAACTGCGACGCGTTTTTGCTGGATTTGGAGACCCGCGAAAAAGAGCGCACCGGCATTGCCAACCTGCGCGTGCAGTTCAACAAAGTGCACGGCTTTTACATCGAGGTCACCCAAGGCCAACTGGACAAAGTGCCCGACGACTACCGCCGCAGACAAACCCTCAAAAACGCCGAGCGCTTCATCACGCCCGAGCTCAAGACTTTTGAGGACAAAGCCCTGTCGGCGCAAGAGCGCGCCTTGGCCCGCGAGAAGTGGCTCTACGAAGGCCTGCTCGACCAGCTGCAGCCCTTTGTGCCCGCGCTCACCGAATTGGCGCAGGCCATGGCCAGCCTGGACGTGTTGTGCGCCCTGACCGAACGCTCTTTGACGCTCAACTGGTGCGCCCCCGAGTTCACCAAAGAGCCTTGCATCGAAATTCGCCAAGGCCGCCACCCCGTGGTCGAGGCGCGGCTGGCCCAAATGTCGGGCGCCAGCTTCATCGCCAACGACACGGTGCTGGGCAGCAAGCAGCGGCTGCAGATCATCACCGGCCCCAACATGGGCGGCAAATCGACCTACATGCGCCAGGTGGCACTCATCGTGCTGCTGGCCAGCATCGGCAGCCATGTGCCCGCCAGCCGTTGCCGCCTGGGGCCCATCGACGCGATCCACACCCGCATCGGTGCGGCCGACGACCTGGCCAACGCCCAATCCACATTCATGCTGGAGATGACCGAGGCCGCGCAAATCTTGCACAGCGCCACGCCCCACAGCCTGGTGCTGATGGACGAAATCGGGCGCGGCACCTCCACCTTTGACGGCCTGGCTCTCGCCAGCGGCATCGCCACGCACCTGCACAACAAAACGCAAGCCTTTGCGCTGTTTGCCACCCACTACTTCGAGCTCACCGAGTTCCCGGCCACACACACCGCCGCCGTCAACATGCATGTGAGCGCCGCCGAATCGGGCGCATCCATCGTCTTCTTGCACGAGCTGCAACCCGGCCCGGCCAGCAAAAGTTATGGCGTGCAGGTGGCGCGCTTGGCCGGAATGCCTGGGGCCGTGCTCAACCATGCCCGCCACGCGCTCAGCGCCCTAGAGGCCGGAGCCAGCGAAAGTCGCCAGCAGGTGGACCTGTTCGCCGCCCCGCCCGAATCCGAAGCCACAGGCCCCAGCCCCATCGAAGTGGCGCTGGCCCAAATCAACCCCGACGCCTTGAGCCCCCGCGAAGCGCTGGACGCCCTGTATGCCTTGCAGCGCCTGCTGCCCAAACATTAAAGAGCCCATTCATGACC
>JACDQO010000337.1 GCA_015657605.1 Limnohabitans sp.
ATCACCACCGTGCCGGTGCGGGAGTTGACCACCACGCGGGCAGGCGGCTCGCCGGGCACGACATCGAGGTTTTCGACCATGCTCATGAAGGCGACGCGTTGCGACACATTGGTGGGGGCCCGAATGGCCAGTGACATGCCGTCGATGGCCCGCGCGGTGGCATCGCCAAAGTTTTTGTTGATGGCGTTGACAATCGCCGTGGTGGTGGTGAAGTCGGCTTCGCGCACATTCATGACCACGTATTCAGAAGTCTCAAAGGGGTTGTCGACGATGCGCTCGACCGTGCCACCGTTGGGGATGCGGCCAGAAGTGGGCACGCCAATGCTGACCTTGGAGCCGGCAGCGCTGCTTTCTACGTCTGTGGTATTCAGAGCACCTTGGGCCATGCCATACACCTCACCGTCCACACCCCGCAGGCTGGTCATCAGCAAGTTGCCCCCGCGCAGGCTGGTGGCGCGGCCAATGGCCGACACGTTGATGTCGATTTTTTGGCCGGGCTTGGCAAAGCCAGGCAATTCGGCGGTGATCATCACGGCAGCGGCGTTGCGGATGTCTAAACGGCCGGCGGTACCGCCTTGCTCAAAGTCTGACAAGGGGCCGTCGATGTTGACACCCAAGCGGCTGAGCATGGATTTCATGCTTTGCGTGGTGAAGGACACGGTGGCGCCGTCGCCGGTGCCTTGCAAGCCCACCACCAAGCCGTATCCGATCAGTTGGTTGCTGCGGCCAGCGGCCACAGAAGCCAAGTCTTTGACCCGGTCAGCCCAAGCGGAGCCACACAGGCCCAGCAGCAGCAAGAATGAAAAAATGCGGGATTTCATGGGGTGCCTTGAAACTTAAAACGGCCAGAGCTTGAGCAAGGCGCTGGTGCCCCAGCCGGGTTTGGAGGCGTTGGCCATGTCGCCTGTGCCGCGGTATGAAATCTGGGCATTGGCCAATCGGCGTGACTGGACCATGTTGTTGGGCGAGACATCGTTGGGGCGCAAGATGCCACTGATTTGGATGATTTCGGAGCCTTCGGTGAAGGCGAGTTGTTTTTCGCCGCGCACCATCAGGTTGCCGTTGGCCAGCACTTCGACCACGGTGACCGAGACCGCACCGTTCAAGGTGGCCTCTTGGTTCGCCAAGCCCGTGTTGGTGTTGTCGATCTTGGCGGCATTGAGGTTCACACCGTTTAAGACACCATCCAAGGAGGTGCCCAAAACGCGTGTCGGCAGCGCTAAGTTTTGAAGGCGCGTGGCCAATCCACTCGGGACCACGTTATTGGACGATTCACGGGAGATATTCCCATCTTGCTTGCGGTTGGCCTGTGTCGATTCGTTGAGCAAGACGGTGATCAAGTCACCCACGCGGTAGTTGCGGTTGCGGCCAAAAAAATTGTCGTTTTGGCGGTTTGTTGTAGATCGAGCCGGTGGTTTCGCGGGGGCGTTCGGCCACGACGGGCAAAACTGGGGCGAATTCTGGCGAGTGCTTCAAGGCGACGGGGGCTGTGGCGCAAGCGCTCAAGCCCAAGGCCATGCAGACCATGAGCAGCCGGAAAAGGGGGCGAATCTGTGTGTGGGTCATGTTCAAGATCACATGTTGTTGTTCAAGAAGCGCAGCATGCCGTCCACGGCCGAGATGGCTTTGGAGTTGATTTCGTAGGCGCGTTGGGTCTCGATCATGTTGACCATTTCTTCGACCACGTTGACGTTGGAGGCCTCCAGTGCCCCTTGCATCAACTGACCAGCACCCTCGAGGCCTGGCTGGCCGACGACCGGTGCGCCGCTGGAAGCTGTTTGTTTGAGCAGGTTTTGCCCGATGGACTGCAGCCCTGCGGGGTTGGGAAAGCGTGCGATCTGGATCTGTCCGATCACCTCGGCGCCGCCACCGGCAGCGGTTTCCACCGACACCGTGCCGTCTTGCCCAATCGAGATGCTGGCCACGTTGGCCGGGATGGTGATGCCAGGCTGCAGCAGTGAGCCGTTGGCGGTGACCAATTGACCTGTGGCAGAGAGTTTGAAGCTGCCGTCGCGGGTGTACGCGATGGTGCCGTCGGTCTGGGTGATTTGGAAAAACCCTGCGCCTTGCACCGCCATGTCGAGCGCATTTTTGGTGCTCACCATGCTGCCCTGGGTGTGGGTTTTTTCGGTGGACACGATGCGCACACCGGTGCCGAGCATCAGGCCTGTGGGCACTTGGGTTTCGGCACCTGCCTGCGAGCCGGGTTGGCGCAGGTTTGGTACAACATGTCTTCGAAGCTGGCGCGGTCGCGCTTGAAGCCCGTGGTGTTCACGTTGGCCAAGTTGTTGGAGATGACCGACATGCGCGTTTGCTGAGCGTCCAGGCCGGTTTTGGCAATCCACATTGAGGCGTCCATGGGGAGGTTCCTGTCTTATTGAGGCTTAAGCGGGTTTCATCATGGAAGAGCCAGACTCGTCGAGCGACTTGGTTTCCTTCATGATCTTGATCTGGGATTCGAAGCTGCGCGACTGGTCCATCAAGCGCGTCATGGCTGCAATGGCGCTGACGTTGCTGCTTTCAAGGGCTTGGGGAATCACCCTGAGCTCCAGGCCGCTGACCTCGATGTCGGTGCCATCGGGCTTGTCAGCAACCTTGAACAAACCGTCTTGACGCGCGCCAAACTGACGCCCGAGGCGTCGCGCAAGCGCAGCCGATCGATCAGCACATCGGCTGCAGCACCCTCTTGGGCGGGGTTGCGGGCGAAAACACTGCCATCCACGTTCACATTGACCATGAGGCCCGGTGGGATGGTGATGGGGCCGTTGTCGCCCAAAACCAAATGGCCAGAGCCGTTTTCGAGTTGCCCTTGGATGTTGACCTTGAGGTCACCTCGGCGCGTGAACGCCAAGCTGCCATCGGGGCTTTGCACCGTCATCACGGCGGCATCGGCCAGCGCGATGTCCATGGGACGGCCGGTGGCCATCACCGGACCTGCGTCCATGCGGATCAGATCCCGTGAGACGGTTTGGGCTTGGTAACGGGTGTCAAAACCCGCGCCTTGAACTTTGACCGACTGCAAGGCCACGTCGTAGCTGCTTTTGAAGCCCACGGTGGAGACGTTGGCCAGTTCGTTGACCAGCACTTGACGTGAAATCGCATGCTCTTTGATGGTGGCGTTCGCAGTGAAAACGAGGCGGTCCATGGCGTGTGTGTCTTGCGTTCAGTTCTGAGGATTTCTGAGCATCAAGAACGGATGTTGATGATGGCTGTCGTCATGGTGGAGCTGGTCTCGATGGCCTTGGCGTTGGCTTGGAAGTTACGCTGTGCAGTGATCAGGTCCACCAGCTCTTGGGTCAAGTCCACGTTGGCGCGTTCTGTGGCACCTGCGCGGATCGAACCGAAACCGGCAGAACCGGCTTCACCGATTTTGGCCACGCCCGATGTGGCAGAAGCCAAGTAGCTGGCATCACCCACCTGACGCAGACCGGAGGGGCTGGAGAAGTTGGCCAACACGATCTTGCCCAATGAAACCTGGGAGCCGTTCGAGTAGGTGGCATTGACCAGACCATCCACGCCGATGTTCAGACCCATCAACTCGCCTTCTGGCGCGCCATCCTGGGACTGAGACAACACCGCGAATGCGCTGGAGTATTGGGTGGACTTGGTGAAGTCGATGGACATCGTCAGGGCACCCTTACCACCCGCCAAAAAGGCGGTTTCAAAAGGCATGCCCGTCAGCGGCGAGATGGGTTTACCGGTCAGGTCAAAGCTCAGTTCGCCGCGGTCCAGGTAAACAGGCCACCATTCAGTTTGGGTGGATAGACCGGAAGCATCTTCGGTTTGAACACCGTTTTTGACAAACTGCAATGCGCCGTTTTCGGTGAACTGGGTCAGTTTTTTCCACTCGCTGGTAGAGCCAAATTGCATTTCGGTGTTGGCCAATCCCCAGTCGGCAGAGCCTGATGACTTGAATGGCAGAGTTCTCACGGCAGTGCCGGTG
>JACDQO010000338.1 GCA_015657605.1 Limnohabitans sp.
CAAAGCTCCTGTTGCATGGGTGATGTCCGATTTGCGATCCCATTGACTCTCACCCAAAAATACCAAGTGATTAAACCATCGCCAAGCATGTTGTTTGTTTCATTCGCCTAACAACATCGTTACGTGGAAACCCTAGTTTTCGGCATTTTCTGGCCTGTGTGAATGTGCTGGACATTTGAGGCTTTTTAGAAATGGCAAGGGTTTAAAAATCAGCAAAAGACGAGACGGCTGCATGCATTTTCATATTGCTTTACCACGTTGAAAATTCGATAACCATCAATGGAAACCCTGCATTAAAAAGCTTTTCAAATAAAGGGTTTTCCTTTCAATCCTTGAGCCTGAATCGGTGGTTTCAACTTGTAGAATCTGCGCCGTTCAACTCAAATGCCCATGACTTAACTGGCGTCGTTAAAACGCTGCCTAACATCCATTGGTGACACCGTGCACCTGGCATTGAGGTTTTGTGTCTTCATGATTCCCGCCTTTTTTACCCATAAGACGAATCACATTTCATTTGCCCTGGATCATGAATCAAAGCATCGCTAACCCACCCAATCCTTGGAGTTTTCTGCCATTTGCACTCACGATTTTCACGAGTGCTTTTTTGTTGTTCCAGGTCCAACCTTTGCTGAGCAAACAAATCTTGCCGTGGTTCGGTGGCAGTCCTGCGGTTTGGACCACAGCGATGTTGTTTTTTCAGACCCTGTTGTGCTTGGGTTATCTGTATGCGCATGCATTGGCCAAAGTGCCGTCTCGCCAAACACAGGCAAGGATCCATGTGGTCTTGTTGGTCGTGGCGGCCTTGTTGGCTTCTAGGGTTTTGCCGGACGTGAACTGCGACCCGAGTCACCCGACTCGCCGGTCTTTCAGGTCTTGTTGATTTTGGGCGCGAGTGTGGGTTTGCCCTATTTTTGTTTGGCCACCACCGGGCCCTTGGTTCAGCATTGGTTCACCAGCACGGCGCATGCATCGTCTGTTTTCCGCTTGTATGCCTTGTCCAATGTGGGTTCATTCTTGGCCCTCTTGTCTTTTCCTTATGTGCTCGAGCCTTGGCTCGAGCAACAAGAAATGGGGCAACTTTGGACCGCTGGTTTTTGGGTGTTTGCCCTTTTGTGTTTGCCGGTCGCGTTGGGGGCGTGGCAAAACAAAGCGCAGATCGGCGCAACCCAAGGGGAATGGCCCTGAGTCTTCATCGCCCGTGGCCGCTGAAGACCTTGGACATTCAGCCCAAACGTCTTTCGCACAGCGTTTTTCATGGGTGGCTTTGCCCGCATTGGCTTCACTGGTTTTCATTGCAGCCACCGATCAAATCAGCCACGACGTGGCGCCAGAGCCCCGGTTGTGGATCTCCACCCTGGGCCTGTACTTGGTCACTTTCATCCTGACTTTTGACCACCCCCGGTGGTACCGCCCCAAGCTGTTTGCCTTCTTGACCTTGGTGTTGCTGCTGGTCACTGCGGGTATGAGTGACATTCCGCGTTGGTTGGGCATTGAGTGGGACTATGGCGTCAACGAAGTGCGTTGGTCTCATTTCGCCCTGCTCTTTGTGGTGTGCATGTTGTGCCATGGTGAACTCTATCGCCGCAGGCCCGTGGACACGCGTCGCTTGACTGAGTTTTACCTGTGCATGTCTGTGGGTGGCGCTTTCGGTGGTTTGTTCGTCACCTTGGTGGCGACCCAATGGTTTGATGATTACCACGAGTGGTTGATGGCATTGATTTTGGTGGCCTTGTTGGCCTGCCACGTGTTGTTCCGTTCAGATTCAAAGCGTCCTGCCTTGGCGGGGCGTCTGGTGGGCGTGTTCACGGCGATTGCTATGGTGGCTTTGTTGGTGGCCATGCAAAACCCGTGGTCTTGGCGCGAGGTCCGCAAAGCGGACCGCACAGAGGTGCTGTTGGACCAAGACAGGAATTTTTACGGCACAGTTTCCGTCAAGGAACGCCGATTTTTGAACGAGCCCGAACGCAACGACAGGGTATTTTTCAGTGGCAACGTGACCCACGGTCAGCAGTTTTTGTCGGAGTCACTTCGCCATGTGCCCACCACTTACTATGCTCGCGACAGCGGCATAGGCGAAACCTTGTTGTGGGCCATGTCGCAAAAGCCGAGTCTTTCGGTGGCGCTCATCGGTTTGGGCGCCGGAACCTTGGCCAATTTTGCCCGTGAAGCCGATGCTTACGATTTTTACGAGATCAATCCGGCTGCCGTTCGGTTTGCACAAGAATGGTTTGACAACCTGTCGTCTTGCAAAGCGCGTGAGCAAAATATTTTGCTGGGCGATGCGCGGCTGCGCATGGAGCAGTTGCCCAAAGACAAGCTGTATGACGTGATTGTGTTGGATGCGTTCACCGGCGGATCGGTGCCCATCCATCTGTTGACACGGGAAGCTTTTCAGATTTACCGCGATCACCTCAAACCTGATGGCTACATTGCCATCAACATCACCAATGCCTATCTCAACCTCTACCCTGTCGTGAAGGCGCAGTCAGAGCACTTGGGCATGGCGTTTCGGCACAAATCTCAAGCCGCCGATGAGGTTCGCAATATCCGCAGAAACTTGCACTTCATCATGACCCAGGATCAGGCGTACCTGAAAGCCTACCCATCGGTGAACCGCGAGGTGCGGGATGCTGGGGGTCGCTTCTTGAGGCATGAACCTCAAGATCAACCCGGTTTGAGGTTGTGGACCGACCAATTCAGCAGCATCGCGCCCATTGCCAAATGAGGGCTTAGAGGCCGAATCCTCGTGTTTTATTTTTGCATCAAATGCTTATGAAATGTAAGGATTCGCCTTGATTTCACTTGGTTGATTGAACAGGCTCGCTTACGATGGTTTGGTTTTCACCCTCAACATCAAAATCCAGGAGTCAACCATGAAAACCCGTCGTCAAGCCCTTATTCAGGGCGCCAGTGCTGTTGCTGCTTTAGGCTTGGGGAACCTGCCTGCCTTCGCGCAAGCCATCCCAGAGACTTTGAGGATTGTGGTGGGCTTTCCACCCGGCGGCACCACCGACGCTTTTGCGCGTCGCATCGGCGAGAAGCTGCGCGGCGTTTATGCCACCAACATCATCATTGAGAACCGACCAGGTGCGGGTGGCCAAATTGGCGTGTCCACTTTGAAAGCTGCAGCAGGCGACGGTGCCACCATGTTGTACACGCCTGCGTCCATGTTGACGGTGTACCCCCATTCTTATTCCAAGCTGCCTTACTCTCAGGCCGATGTGGCGCCCATCAGCATTGGTCACGCCACCGACCATGCCTTCGTAGTGGGCCCAGCAGTGCCTGCTGAAGTGACCAATTTGCGCCAGTATGTGGCCTGGGCCAAAGCCAATCCTGGCAAAGCCACTGTGGGTAACCCGGGCGCTGGCTCCATGCCGCATTTGTTGGCGGGCCGTTTTGCACAAATTGCCGACATCCAATCTTTGAACGTGCCCTTTGCAGGCTCTGGCCCTGGCGTGCCCCAGCTGCTGGGTGGCCAAATCACATCGATGTCATCACCACTGGGCGACTGGATTCAACACCATGCCAATGGCCGTGCACGCATTTTGGCCACGTCGGCCGAATCGCTCCACCTTTGTCCCCAATGTGGCCACTTACCGAGAGCAGGGTTTTGACGAGCTGGTCATGCGTGAATGGTTCGGTTTCTTCTTGCCAGCCACGGCATCAGCCGCCGTGCGTGACCGGGCCTCGAACCTGCTGCGTGCAGCACTGACGCAGCCCGATGTCGCTGAAGCGGTGGCTCCTTTGGGTGTGCAGGTCACGCCCACCACGCAAGAGCAGTTTGCCGAACGCATGAAGGCCGACACCGAGTTCTCTGGCCGATTGGTCAGGGCGCTGGGTTTCCGCGCCGATTCCTAAACCCACACCTTGAGCTTGAGTTAAAAAAAGGGGCGCTTGTGTAAGCGCCCCTTTTTCATGAAAGAACAGGTTTTGGACCCATCCAAAGGGCCATACCTGAACGGCCCCGGGAATCGAGGAGGCTCCAGCAGCGACAATCTTGCGCAACGCCGCAGGGTAAGTTGTGACCGTCGCAAGTGCACGTTTTTTACGTTCGCTGGAAAACTGATTTTCCGCTTCTGTATTGTTGAGCAAAGGCTTTTTCTAAATACTCATAGAAATCTAGTTCAACCATTGAATACAACACGTTTGTCCATGAACCGCACCCTGATTCGCGGCGCTACAGTGATCACCATGGACACCTTGGGTGATTTGCCTTGTGCCGATGTTCTTGTAACGGACGACAAAATCACACAGATAGCCACCAAAATCAATGCCGATGACGCACTGCTGGTAGATGCTGGAGGCTGCATCATGATCCCTGGTCTGGTCAACGCGCACATGCACACATGGCAAACTGCATTACGCGGTCTGGCTGCCAATTGGACACTGCTGGAGTATTTTAAAAAAATGCATGCCGGTTTGGCCACTGTGTTTGAGCCCGAGGATCTGCATATTGCAACGCTGGTGGGTGCGCTCAATCAGCTCAACTGCGGCACGACTACACTGGTGGACTGGTGTCACAACAACAAGACACCGGCTCACAATGACGCAGCCATCTCTGCTTTACTGGAGTCTGGCATTCGCGCAGCCTTCTTTCACGGCACCCCAAAACCCGACCCCAAGCCGGGCGAACAACCATTTTGGGCAGTTCCTCATCCACGCACTGAACTTGAGCGTCTGCTCAATAAGTATCAAGGTCATGAATTGCTTAACGTGCACGCTGCGGTGCTTGGGCCGCACTATTGCACCCTGGCGGTAGCCCTTCACGACTTTCAAATGATCAAGGCGCTTGGAGTTGTGGGTTCCTTGCATCAAGGTGGAGGTGCTGCTCGCACGCCAGAGGGTTGGAATCAACTGGAAGCCGCTGGACTCTTGGGAGAGCAAATCAACATCGTGCACGGTCACGCACTCAGCGACGCGCAGCTTCAACGCTTTTGCGATTTAGGGATGAGTTTCTCTGTTGCGGCGGAAAATGAAATGACGCAAGGCCATGGTTATCCGATAACTGGGAGGCTGCGTCGTCTAGGCAAGGCCCCGTCCCTAGGTGTTGATCTGGAGAGTGTGATGGGCGGTGATATGTTGACCCAGGCCAGGGTGGCTCTAGGGATGCAGCGTAGTCTGGATAACTTTGAATACCGTCTCGTGCACGACAGCATCCCTCCAACATCCACTGTGAATACGCGTGAAGCATTACGGTGGGTCACCGTGGAGGGCGCTCGCATGCTGGGACAACTCCATCGAATTGGCACGCTCGCAGTAGGCAAGCAGGCCGATCTGGTGCTGATTCGCTCCGATGATCTGAACATGCAGCCTATGCATGATCCCGTCAACACCGTGGTGATGCAGACCACGCTGGCCAACCATAGACAGTGTGATGGTTGCAGGGCGCTGGAAGAAGCGCCAAGGTCGCTTGCTGGATGTGGTTCTGGCGCCCAAGCTCGCAGCTTTGCAGGCATCTGGAAAAAGATCATGGCCGGACTGGGTTTGGTCGCCAACGGATTCTGAAAAATGAAACCAAGTGGTCAAGATTCATGAAATCACACAATTTTTGAAAGAGGTTCGCACCATGAAGATCCATTTTTTGGGAATCGGCAAGATGGGGCTACCCATGGCAATGCATTTGGCGGGTGCCGGTCATGCTCTAACGGTCAATGATCCCAGTGAGGGTCGCTTGGAACTGGCGATTGCTCAGGGCTTGACTGTTGTGAAAGACGGTGCGGCTGGAATAGGTGCTGCGGATGTCGTTTTCTCTTCGCTCCCCAACGACGCGGCGCTGTTGGCTGTTGGTG